>JAISXE010000238.1 GCA_031270615.1 Spirochaetia bacterium | reverse complement strand
GCCTTAAAGGAAATTGCGACCAGCCCCGCAATTTCCGGGTGCGGTTTTTGCCAGGGCAAAAACCGCACCCGGACAGATTTTTTTTCAATAGAGTTGTTTAGAAACCCCGGTTTTTTGTCTGTCTTTGTCGGCGCAGTCCGTGGTAAATTTTTGCCTTTGTGTACTATGCGTTATTTAAGGATAAGCTCAAAGCCCCCGGACAGAAAAGTTTTACTCTTTTTTCCTGCCAACTCCCGCCCGTGGGGCCAGTGGTTTTCTGTTGTGCTGCCAGCGCCTATGCCTGCACATCCTTTTCATAATCGATTTGCGGGTAGCCGAAGCCGTGAAGCTGGAGGAACTCGGTTTCGTAGGCTTTGAAATCGGCGTAGCGCGCCAGGGTTTCCTGCGAGACAGTATTCCAGGCCTCGGCGACTTCCTTCTGCACGTCCTCGCGCATTTCCCAGTCGTCCATGCGGATGCGGCCCTCGTTGTCCGTGGGGACAGGCCCTCCCGTGCAGAGGCGCTGGGTGAACATCCGGTACATCTGCTGGACGCAGCTTTCCTGCAAGCCCTTTGCCTCCAGGATTTTGAAGAGTATGCCCGTGTACAGCGGCACGATGGGGATAACGGCGCTTGCCCGCGTCACAACGGCCTTGTTGACGCTGATATAGGCGCCGCCGCCCAGGGCGCGCATCTTTTTGTCCAGAACTTTCGCGCTCGCCTCAATATGCTCCTTTGCCTTTCCAATCGTGCCTTCGCGGTACACCGCCCGGGTGATTTCCGGCCCGATGTAGGAGTAGGCAAGGGCCACGGCGCCGGGGGCAAGCGCCTGCGCGTCCAGAAGGGCATCGATCCACAATTCCCAGTCCTCGCCGCCCATTACTTTTACGGTCGCCGCCAGCTCTTCTTCGGTTGCGGGTTCGATGCTTGCTGTGGTCAGCTCCCCCGTCATGGGATTCACCGATTGCGCGCTGAAGGTTTTTCCCAGGGGTTTCAGCACGGAGCGGTACATGGTTCCCGTCTCGGGATCGGTTCGCACGCCGGAGGCGAGGCTGTATACCACAAGATCCGCCTTGCCGAAATTCTTTTTTACCTGGGCAATCGTCTCGTCCTTGATTTCGCGGGAAAAAGCGTCGCCGTAGATGTTCTGCGTAAAAAGGCCCTCCCCTTCGGCCTTCTTTTTGAAATACTCGCTTGCGTACCAGCCGACGCTCGCGCCGCGCTTTTCGGAGGCAGGTTTTTCAAAGGCGAGCGAGATCGTTTTTGCCCCGCCGCCGAAGGCCGCCGCGATGCGCGTGGCAATCCCGTAGCCGGCCGAACCGCCGATAACCAGGACGTTCTTCGGCCCGTCGAATTTCTTTTGTGCTTTTACATAATCTATCTGATCCTGCACATGGATCCCCATGCCTTCTGGATGGGCGTTCAGACATACGTTACTGCGAACCATGGGTTTCATAAAAAACTCCTTTGTTGTTGTGTCGTTTGCCGTATCGCAACGGCAGCCAATAAAACCGCGATAAAAACCGCGCCTCCTATTCCTTCAGCAATTCCTGGATTTGCCTGACCCGTTCCTTTTCCTGTTCCAGGGCCGTCCGCAATTCCTTTACCTGGCTTTCCAGGGAGGCAATCTGCCTGCGGGCGGTTTCGGCTTCGGCGCGGACCGCCTCGGTTTCCCTGCGGGAATCCTCCGCGTCCTTCAAAAGCAGGTCCCGTTCCGTGCCGAGGCTCGAACTCTGGGTGGCCACGGCCCGGTAGAGGATCTCGCGGCTTTTGATTTCATTTTCAAGGATGCCGATTTGCGCCTCTAGTTTCAGGATGTTCTGGAGTCCCGTCGTGGAGGGCAGAGGGACAAGCGGCGAATCGGGGTCAGCCTCAAGCTGGATAAGGTAACGCTTCTCCGCCTCCGGGGAAGAAACAACGATGTCCATTTCCCTGCTTTTGTAACCGGCCTTGGAGGCTTTCAGTTTCAGGGTCTGCCCGAATGGCACAAGAAGGGCGACCGAACCCCTGCCGCAGGGATCCCCGTTACGGAAAATCGCGGAATCCGCGGGGGATGTTTCCACGATGATGCGCGCCATGGGGGGAATGCCGGCCTCCGGCAGTTCAAGCATGTAGAGGTATTTCAATTCGTCCGCGTCTGCCTTTCCCGCTTCGGAAAGCGCCTCCGGCTTCGCGTCTGTGGCGGGGGAGGTTTTCGCGTTTATCCTGATGCTGAAACCGGCGTCAATGCCCGCGCCGCCTTCCACGGCGAGCCTGCCGTCGCGTACCGCCGCGTAGGTGCCGCCTTCGTCTGCGGTAACGATGAACTCGGTTCCCACAACGGAAAGATTGCCGTCCGGCGTGATGACGGTGACTTTTCCCGCGCCCTTGGTAACATTAAAAAGAACCGTGCCGGCGATTATCCTGACGGACAGGCTTCCGTTCCTTTTTGTGTTTATTTCCTCAAAAGAAGCGGCGCTGTTCTGCCGCAGCCTGATAACGGCAAGGCCGCCGAACTGGACATCTGCCGCGCCGCTCTCTGCCGTGCGCACGCTGTCGCCCCTGCCGATGAGGGTCCCCGGCTGAAGCTCCTCCCAGCCCATGCCGGTTTTGCGGAATCCCGCGCCGGAAAGGGAACTGACGATTCCCTGATCCTCCGCCGGAAGACTCATGGGCGCGGAAAAGGTTTTTTCGGCAACGCCGGTCTGGGGCTGCGCGGGCGAAAACTGTTCCCGCGCGAACCACCCCGCCACCCCGCCCAAAACTGCGCAGACAAGGATGCACAGAATAATGACGATGTTCCTGAGTGTCTTTATCATGCCGGAATCATAGCACAAGAGGGCCGGAAATCCAAGAGCGCGCCCCCCGTGTTGTGATTTCTTTTAACCGGGAAGAACTGGATAATTACTATGGGGCTTGGCGTTCCCCGTTTGCCGGACGGAAGAAAATTTACCACGGACAGACACGGAGCAACACGGACGGGGGAAAAACACGAACACCGCGAACAAAATAGTGGCTGTTAGCCCTGCGTTTATCTATTTGACATAAATATACCAATGAGATATATTTAAGGTATATATTACAGGAGATTAAAATGGCGACTGCTGTTAAAAAGGCTTCCAGTGCCACTACTATCCGTTTTGATGACGATTATACCCGCCAGGTTATAGACATGGCGGCGGAGCTTCTTAACCAGACTAGAACCGGCTTTTTACTATCGGTGGCCCGTGAGCGCGCCGAATCGGTTGTCAGGGAGCGGAAACAGACCATGGAGGAGATAAAAATGCTTATGTTATCTCCCGAGGCTTCTCTTGACATAACCAAAACTCTTGATAATCCGCCCAAACCAAACAAGGCCCTCAAAAAGGCCATGAAAGACTACGAGCAA
>JAISXE010000226.1 GCA_031270615.1 Spirochaetia bacterium | reverse complement strand
GCTCCAATCTTTTGGCTGCGCCAAAAGGATTTCCGCTTCTATCCCTTGTGCCCCACGGGCTTTTTGCGCTTCGCGCAATCTAATTCTCTATAGCGAGGGTAAACGCCGATGCCCTGTTTGACTCTTCGCGGGAAATCCGTTAGACTTTTATACCGCCACCACAAGGAGGGGTTCCCATGGACATACGGTATGCCAATCTGGACACGCTGAAATCTTTCGCGAGGCTGAAAGGCCTGGCGCGGCCCGGCCATCTGAAAGACCTTGTTGCGGGGCGGTGCGTGGGCGAGTGCGCCCTGCCTGCGGGTTCGGGCCTTGTCTACAACTACGCCGCGAAGAGTTTTACGCCCGAGGTCCTCGCGGCGCTTGAGGAGCTTGCCACCGAGGCGCAGCTTGTTTCCAAATACTGGGCGCTTTTGGACGGCCAGATCATGAACACCGGGGAGAAGCGCATGGTGCTGCACCACCTGGCCCGGGGGCAGTTGGGCAAGGACGTCGTTCACGAGGGGAAGAACCTGCGGGCTTTCTACCGCGAGCAGGCGGAAAAGATTGGCGGTTTTGCGGGGAAGGTCCACGCGGGGGAAATCCGGGGTTCCACGGGGAAGGCTTTTGACACGGTCGTGCAGATCGGCATAGGCGGCTCAGACCTGGGGCCGCGCGCCCTGTATATCGCCCTGGAGAACTACTGCGCGGGGGAAGGGCTTGCCCAAAAGATGCGGGCAAGGTTCATCTCCAACGTTGACCCGGACGATGCCTCCGGGGTGCTTGCGGGCGTCGACCCGGAGACGACCCTTTTTATTATCGTGTCCAAGAGCGGCACGACGCAGGAGACCCTGACCAACGAGGCTTTTGTCACGCGCAGGCTCCAGGCGGTTCCCGGCCTTGTTCCGGGAAAGCACATCATCGCGGTAACTTCCGAGACAAGCCCCCTGGCGAAATCGTCCTCATACCTGGCCGCGTTTTTTATTGACGACTTTATTGGCGGCCGTTATTCGGCTACCAGCGCGGTGGGGGCCGCGGTGCTGGCCCTCGCTTTCGGCTTCCCTGTCGTGGAGGAACTCCTTGCCGGCGCGGCCCAGGCGGACAGGCTTTCCCTGGAGCCTTCCGTCATGAAGAACGCGGCGCTTCTTGACGCGCTCCTGGGCGTGTACGAGCGCAACGTGCTGGGCTGCCCCGCGACGGCGGTGCTGCCCTACAGCCAGGCCCTGTCGCGCTTTCCCGCGCACCTGCAGCAGCTTGACATGGAATCCAACGGCAAACATGTAAGCCGCGGCGGCTCTCCCCTGGGCTACGCCACCGGCCCCCTGGTTTTTGGCGAGCCGGGGACCAACGGCCAGCACTCCTTCTACCAGCTCCTGCACCAGGGGACGGACATTATACCGCTGCAGTTCGTGGGCTTCCACGAATCCCAAAGGAAGGACGATTTGGATTTTGAGGGTTCCTCCAGCCAGAAAAAACTGAATGCCAACCTTGCCGCCCAGATTATCGCCTTCGCGAAGGGCAAGGGCAACGCGAACCCCAACAAGAGTTTCGCGGGCAACCGGCCCTCCAGCCTTCTGTGGGCAAAGCGCCTGACGCCGGCCGTGCTGGGTTCGCTCCTGGCCCACTTTGAAAACAAGGTGATGTTTCAGGGTTTCGCCTGGAACATCAACAGCTTTGACCAGGAGGGCGTGCAGTTGGGGAAAATCCTTGCCTCGGACCTCCTCAAAGGCTCGCCCGGGGACAAGGACCTCTCGGCCTACGCGGAAATCCTGGGGGTGTGAAACCACGGGCCACGCGGACAAACGGACTTTTTATCATGTGGGGTTGTTGCAAAACCCCTGTCCTCCTTGCGGTGATCCGGGGGCGTTCGGGGGGGGGCAACCCCCCGTAGAGGGGGGAGCGGAAGACCGCAGGGCTGGAGCGCGGGGGAGGCTTCCCCCCCCCCCTAAACAAGGTTTGGGAACAGGCTCATGTTTTTCAGCTTTCGCCCGCGTTTGTCTGTGTGGTCAGCGGTGGTTGGTTGACAGGGGATGTTTTTCGTGCTACCACAGTGGAATGAGACGGAAAAATTGCTTTTTTGCTTTTGTTTTCCTCTTCCTTTCTTTTGGGGCGCACGCGCAGGACGCCGGTTCCGCTTTGCTGGATGAATACAAGCTGTTGTACACCGATTTGCTGAACATACAGACCTGGGGCTATAAATCCTTTTACGACAAAGAACTCAACAAAGCGGGAAATGCCATCTCTCCTTCCCAGGGCGCCATACACATAACGGATCGCAATCTCAATTTCGCCATAATCGGGGAGGGTTTTTTTAAAATCAGACTGGCCGACAACATGGTTGGCTACACGAGATCAGGGGATTTCAGAATCGGCGAGGACGGGGCGCTGCTCACGCCGCAGGGCTATGCCTTATTCGATGCAATAGACCTGGGCACGGCGTTTTTGCCGGAATCATTCAGAATAACACAGGACCACAGCGTTTATATAAAATCATTTGGCACAACGAGCGCCGAAACGGAAACAAAGCTGGGGCAATTACTGACCTATAAAATATCCGATGAGCTCCTGCGGCACTATGAGGATTCTATTTATATCATAAAAGACGGCGCGGAATATACCGAGGAGATCACTTTCAATAACAGGATAGTGCAGGGGGCGCTGGAATCAAGCAATTACGACCTCGTGGCGGTCGCCATACGGATGTATTATATCCTGTCCCTTTTGGACGAAAACCTCATGCCCAATGTCGGATTCAAGCAGGATTCGCTCAGGATGCAGATTGAACGGTTTTCCCGCGACAACTTTACATTCGACAAGGCGATGTTCAGTTTGGGCAACGGGGTTGATGCCGTAGTCACGATACTTGAGGGCAATAATCTGCTGCACGGCAGCGGCGGCAGGCTTTTCACCAGCCCGGGACTGAAAAAAACCCCGCGCCTGAATACCCTGGGCGATACAATACAGGCATACCTCGCCGACCGCCTGTATTTTCTGGAAAGCGTGCTGCCGTTTATCAAATACGATTATTGACGGCAAAAGGAAAGGATTAGGAGTTGGGGATTAGGAGTTGGGAATTCCTCATTCCTCGTTCCTCATTCCTAATTTTGCGGTCAGTGGTTCTCTCCCCCGACCGTACAGCCGCCAAAAAATTTTAAAAATCGTCACGTTTTTTCCCCTTTTCTTCAAGCAAACCCGCGTTTTTCGCTGAATTAATAGGGTAGGAGGAAAAAAATTTTATGCCAATCCACAACCCGCGGGACAACAGCTTCAAGCTCATCCTGGGCTGGTCGCAATCCTGGAGACAGGATTGCTGCTCGCCCATGCATCCAGGGAAACCACCAGCTCTTCGCCGAATTCCTGCGCGACTTCGTCCCCATAGACGCCCTGAAAAGCGTCCGGCCAGAGGACATCGAGGACCTAAGCGAGAGGTACATACCCCTGTTCGGGGA
>JAISXE010000203.1 GCA_031270615.1 Spirochaetia bacterium | reverse complement strand
GGCAAATGGAAAAAAACAGCCTGGCAGACAATAAGGCGCGGGAGGCGGTGCTCTCCTCGCTCAAAGCAAAATCCTTTGCCGTGGGATCCGGCAAAGGCGGCGTCGGGAAATCAACCACGGCCCTCAACCTTGCGGTGTATTACGCGAAACTTGGAATCAAAACGGCGCTCTGCGACCTGGACCCCCTGTCGAACATAGCGACGATCCTGGACCTCGGCGAGGCAGACATTTCGCGGGTGCGGGAGGAAATACAGGACGGCCATTCGCTGCCCGACGACTACACCCTGCCGGTGTTCACGAACCTTGACCTGCTTTTCCCCCGGCCCAAGCTGAAGCGGGGCCAAAGCGCGAAGCTCCTTTCCAAAATTTTCGTTTCCTTTGCCGAAGAGCTGGACAGCCGCTACGATATTCTTATATACGACCTGCCCGCCGGAATCGGGCAGGAAGAAAACCTGGCGTTCCTTCCCTACACGGACAATCTCCTTCTGGTGACAAACGCGGAGCCCACTTCCCATGTTTCCGCGGGCGGCTACATCAAGGCGGCGCTGGAAGTCGCGCCGGACATACGAGTTTTTTTCTGGCACAACAAATACTCCCTTATCCAGGGCAGCGGTTTCAACCCGCGCCAGGTTGTCGAAAACTACAACCGTTATGTGCAGGAAGAGCTGCGCCTTAATCCGGGCGCCCTGAAATGCGTCAGGGACATAGCCTTTATTCCCCATGAGCCGTCTCTGGACCTTCTGCATGACTCCCTGTCCCTGGAAGGCAGCATACGGGTCAAGCTGCTGGAAAGCTGCGACCTTCTCCAAAAAAAACTGCTTTCCGACATTCCCGACGGCCTGGGCATGGACGAAAACTCGAAGAACCTCATCAAGCACTACATCGCCCGCCAGCCGCGCATCTCCCAGGTGGAGATTTTCTGCAAAGAGCTTGAGGAATACTACGCGAGTTTCTACCGCAATTCGGGGCAGACGCCGGGGCTGGGCAAATTCCTGGAAAGGAAAAAGATGCGCTCCTTTTCCGAGGCCACCAGGGAGGGCCTGAAGAAATACATCCGCGCGGTGAAGGGCAGCATCCTGCGCGAGCGCGCCCTGCGGACCGCCGGCATCCTGGCGGGATCCCTGGAAGAGATCCGGGACGCCCTGAACGAGGGCGCAAGCAGGGCCGCCTCGCAGACGGAAAAAATCATCCAGGAGTATACCACGCGCTTTCTGAAAGAGGGCGCCTCGGCGGGGAAAAAGCTGGACGGGTTTACGCGGAACCTCTTCGGCATACTGCTTTTCTATTTCGCCCTGTCGCAGGTCCTGGGCCTGCGCGCCGTCCGGAGCCTGATTTTCAACTTCATCCCCAAACGGAAAAACGCGCGGGGCGTCCTTATCCGGGACAAGAACAAACAGATACACTACCTGGTGGAGCGGGACGAGCTGTACCACGCGAAGTACTTCGCGCTTATCAAAGCCCTTTTTCCCCTGGTCATGAAACAGCTCGCGGTTCTCGCGAAATCGGAAGGCCTCGGCGGCTTCGCCCTGCGCACGAGCGGCTCCCAGGAAATAAACAGAAACGCCTACCTCCGGCTGCTGACCAATTTTATCCATGACGCCGTTCACGCGGGCCTGGGCGTTTTTATCGGTTTCAAATTCAACCTGGCCTCCGAGGCCATAAAAAAAGGCGCGAAAAACCTCCTCAGGGAATTGGGCTTTACCGATTTTTGAGGGACCTGCGCGCAAGCCACGCGGAGCCCGCGAGGATAAGCGCGGCGCAGAGGAAAACCGCCTTGTATCCCGCCCCGATGGCAATGACGGCGCTTATCATGGGGCCGGCGGCAAGGCCCACGGCATACATCGATGAGGCCAGCCCGTAAACCGATCCCTGCCTGGATCTTTCGGTATTCTGCGCCAAAAGAATGTTTATCAAAGGGATTGCCATGCCCAGCATGACCGCCGCCAGCATGCGGAAAACCAGAAGGAAATCAGTCCTCCAGGCAAAGGCCTGCGGGACGTGGAAGGCCGAGGCCAGGAGAAAACTGAAAAAAAGAAGCCGCGCGGAGCCCATGCGGGAGGCGATCCGGCTCGCCAGGGCCGAGGCCAGGGCCGAAGCCAGGGCGCTTACCCCGATAATAAGCCCGGTGGTCGATGCCACTTTGTAGCCGCCCGTGATCTGCTGCACATAGAGGGGCAGAACCGGCAGGACAAAGGAAATACCCATTTGGATAAGCCCCGCGAGAACCACCAGCGTCAAAATGGTGCGCGACTCAAAAAGGGGCCGGAAATCGGGAACCAGGGCGCGCATCCTGAATTTCTCCCGCCGCCGCGAAATGAAAGGCTCCTTTACCCAGAAACGCACGATCAAAGCCGCCGCGACAAGCATAAGGGCGGTATTGAAAAACGCGGCCCGGTTGCCAAAGGCTTCGGCCAGGTAGCCGCCCGCCAGGGGGCCCAGGCTGTTCCCCAGGGCAATGCCTGTCTGCAAGAGGCCCAGGCGGAAACCGACCTCCTCCTCCGGCACAATACCCGCCACCAGGACATTCGCCGCCGCTATGGTTCCCGTCACCGCCCCCTGAAAAACGCGCAGGACAAGGAACTGCCAGGGGCTTTGCGAAAAACCGATAAGGAACAGGATAAGGCCGCCGCCCGCCGTGGCCCGCAGCAGCATCGACTTGCGGCCGTAGGAATCGGCAAGCTTGCCCCACACCGGCGCCATAAAGGCAAGGGAAAAAGAGCTGGCGAAGTTGACCGCGCCCACCCACATATTCAGGGAGTTTTTGTCCGTTACCCCAAGGTCCTGCAAAAAAAGCGGGATAATCGGCGTGGAGGTCCCGAATCCCGCGATTGCCAGAAACTCCGCGCCCAGAATCGCGTAAAATGTTTTCTTCCAGCCGTCCATCTACAGCAGCTCCGCCGCAAGTTCCGCAAGACGGCTGCGCTCCGATTTTTGCATGGTAACATGGCCGAAAATTTCCTGCCCCTTGAATACCTCCACCAGATAGGAAAGCCCGTTGGAATTCGCGTCCAGGTAGGGACTGTCGATCTGGTAGGGATCGCCCGTCAAAACGACCTTCGTCCCCTGCCCCGCCCTGCTGACAATGGTCTTTATTTCGTGGGGGGTAAGGTTCTGCGCCTCGTCGATGATGATGTACTGCCCCGGCAGGGAACGCCCCCGGATGTGGGCAATCGCCTCAAGCTCGATATGCTTGCTTGCCATAAGCTGGTCAACGGTTTTCAGCGTGGGCTTTTTGTAAACGCTCAAAATGTAATCAAGGTTGTCAAAAAGCGGCTGCATCCAGTGGAAAAGCTTCTCGTCCTTGGGCCCGGGCAGAAAACCTATGTCCTTTCCCAAAGGCACAACGGGCCGCGAGACAAGCACGCGGGAATACTGCTGGTCGTCGATAACCATGCACAGCCCCGCGGCGATTGCCAGAAGTGTTTTGCCCGTGCCCGCCTTGCCCACAAGGGTCACAAGCTCTACTTCCGGATCCAGAAGATGCTCAAACGCCATGCGCTGCTGGATATTGAGCGCCCTGACCCCCGCAACGGCGCCCTCCCCGCGCCGGGCAAGGCGGAACTCCTTTTTCTCCTGTTTCCACGAGGCCAGAAGCGGGGCCTCCTCCCCCCTGCCGCGCAGGACCGCGAACTCGTTTGGGAAAAGCTGGTTTCCCCACTGCGGCTGAAGCGCCGGTTCGTCCCGCGGACTCAAAACCCCGCTGCCGCGCAGGGCCTCAAACGCCCCGGAGGGAATCTCCGCCTCAAAATAGCCCGAATACAGCTTGTCCAGGGGAACCTTCTGTTTTTCGTAGTCGACAGCCCGTATACCGATGGAGGAAGCCTTGACCCGCGCGTTAATATCCTTGGACACAAAAAAAACGGTCTTCCCCTTTTTTTGGAGATCGTAAGCCGTCAGGATGATCTTGTCGTCCGGCGAATCCGAAGAAAAATCGATACCCGGATTTTTGGCATACATCAAGGCAACAGACAAAACCGAACCGTTGTCCAGCCGCACCCCCTCCTTGGGCCTGCCCCGGCGCAGCGCGTCGTCCAGAAAGCGTATGGCGTGCCGCGCGTTCCTTCCGCGCTCGTCGCTGTAGGCCTTCAGCTTGTCAAGCTCCTCCAGCACCCACAGAGGCACGACGATCTCCGAATCGCGGAAACTCAAAAGCGCGTCCGGCCGGTGGATGAGCACGTTCGTATCAATGACAAAAGTTTTAACGCCAGTCATGACAACAGATTCCAAAACACATAGTATCGGATTGCGCCTTAAAAGTAAACCGCCGCCACATGGAGTGAAGTGTGGGGCCTGGGCACATTTTTTCGCTTCGCAAAAAACCAGATCGCATGGGCGAAC
>JAISXE010000187.1 GCA_031270615.1 Spirochaetia bacterium | reverse complement strand
CCCCCGACATCTGTTAAGTAGAATTTTCTTCCGGCCGGCTTCCCTTTGCCTGTTGGTTTTTGCGTTCCTCTTTTCATTTGGGTTTCCCCCTGCGGGAAGCCTTCCAATCCTTCTTATCCTTTTGGCCCTGTGCGGCCCCGCCCCAGGAATTCAAAGTATCAATAAGATTGTTATGAAAATTTTTAAAAACCTCCTAAAACTGGCCAAATTGTCCGCAATTCGGCCAGTTTTTACCTCAAAAACCTTTTATTCGGCAGCAATATCGTTGGTTCTTATGGCTCCCCTGCAAAGGCGCGGGTGGCGGCGAAAAAAAAGAGAGCGGCTTTCGCGTCTGCGCGCTTTAAGCGAACTTTTGTTTCGCCGTCAGGCCCCGCTTGTTTACAATTCCGCTTGCCATAAGTTGAAACTTGGAATTGCTGGCCCCGCCCTTGTGGCGATTGACGCGCGCTTAAATCCTTATGGGTTTAAATATTTTTATTCACGAGGAGAAATCCATGAAAAAACGGTATCTTAATCTTGCGCTTGCAGCGCTGGTCGCCCTGTTCGCGTTCGCGGGCTGTAGTGGCGGTGATGACCCCCCCCTCAATTGGCCTGCGGAGACGTTCAAGGACATTGGCCTGAAAGGCCTGGAACTGCCCTCGGGCATAGGCATTACCGCCAGTGGCGGTGACGAAGAGAAGGATGCGGCCGATGATATGCATTACATTGAGTATGTCAGATGGGATAATGCCAGCAAGGCCACATTTGATGGTTTACTCGCCAACGTTCAGGCAAAAGTCCAGAAGGGCGTGACTGCTGGGGACATAATTAACCCTACCTACACTCCTTCTTCTCCTTCCACTAAGACCGATCCCTATAAGGCGGAGTGGTCGTATGACTATGACAGCCAGACATTTTATGTAGAGCTGTGGCTCACGCGGAAGGCCTATACTGAAAAATCACTTGCCGTTGATGAGTTTGGGTATGACTCCCCATCGGGCACCTTGTGGCTTTTTGTGTACACTATTGATTGATATATAGGCATCGCCTGTAACACGCGCATCCGCCGCCGCCTTCGCGGCGGCGGACACCAAAACCAGGATCGGGAAATTGCCGCAAGGCAATTTCCCGATTTTTTTCGCGCAAGACGCCGCTATGTGGCACGCGAAAGCGTGTCCATCTTGCAGGCCACATGGCGAGATCCCATAAAAAACACTGGGGGAAATTACAGGCAACAGGGCGCTTGGAGGGGGCGCTGAAAGATTTTTTAGGCGCGGTTTTTGCCGCGGCATGGAAGGCCCCTTAAATTTCAAACACTGCGGCCCTGCTTATGCGTATCCTGGGCGTGTCAACGATTCTAAAACCATTGTCCAGAAAAAGCCGAACAGATTTATCGAACATCTTTTTACCGACATGCACATACGGCTCGGCCAGCAATACCCTGCACCCCGCTTTGCACACGCCTTGTAATTCACTCAGAAAGGAATCTTTATCCCCGACCTCGTGAAACATCCAAAACAGATTCACAAAATCAAAGCGCTGCTCTATGCCGAATTTTTTTCCGTCATACAGATGCGCGATAACGTTTGAACAACCATTCCGCACAGCCCTTTTTTTCAGAATATCGAGCATCTTCTTCTGGATGTCCAACGCAACCACAAGCCCATCCGGCTGGACCAGCGACGCGAGGGGAAACGTGCAATACCCGCGCCCCGGGCCTACATCCAATACCTTAAAACCCGGTTTCACAAGGGGAGTCATGATTTTAACCGGCTTCTGGTACCACTCGCGGATAAAATTATCGAACGCGAAACAAAACCACCAGGGGCATATAGGGGTCCTTTTTTGTTTTTTCATTTTAATACCTTCTTCAAAAAAACAGCGACGATACGCGGAAGACGGCCAGCGACAAGAGCAGCGCCGTTGCCACATAGTAGCCCGCTATCCTGAGCGTCCATTTCAGCGAGTGGTTTTCCGAATAGGTGGAAGCCATTGCCATGACGCAGGGGACGGTGAAGGAAACGGCGAAAATGAAGGCCAGGGCTTCGGGTTTTGAAATGGCGGCGGCAATAACCGCGCCGAAGTTTTCCGGGGTTTCGATGGTTTTTGAAAGGGAGGATTCAAACACGCCGCCGCTTCCCATATAGAGGGCGTTCAGAACGCCCAGCACGGCCTCTTTCGCGAATGCCGCCGCGATGAAGGCCATGAAAAGCTGCCAGCCAAGGCCGAAAAAGCGGGTAAGCGGCTCAATAAAAGAACCGGCTTTGTAGATGACGCTGTTCTCCACATTGCCGTCCGGGGTCCAGGTCAGGCAGAAAAAAAGAAGGGTTATGACAAAGATGACCCGGAAGGCCCGCAGGAATATGTCTTTTGCCCGCAGTACCGTTGTCTTGAAAAGCAGCGCCCATTTTGGTTTGTGATAGGGCGGCAGTTCCATAATCATGCCGCTTCGCTCTTTTTCGTTTACCAGCGCCCTCCCGAAGACTTTGGCGGTAATCATCATGTGCAGGAGCATGACCGCGAAGATCCCCAGCATGACAAGGATCGTCCCCCAGCCGAAAAAGATATTCGCCAGTACCGGAACGACGGATAGAATCGCGGCGCAGGGAACCGCCCACAGCAGCGCCATTGCAAGCACCCGCTGCCCCCAGGTGTCAATGACCCGCGTTCCCGCCGCGCCGCCTATCGTGCAGCCCAGGCTGACAAAGAAGGGCATGATCGCCTTTCCCTGCAATCCCAGTCTGCCCATGAGGCCGTCAAACACGAAGGAGACCCGCGCCATGTAGCCGACATCCTCCAGAAGGCCGAAGACAAAAGTGATGCCGAACACAAAGCCGGCCATGGTGATGGCAAAAACGAAGGTGTTCAGCGCGCCGCCCACCACGAGGGCTGTCCAAAAGGGGCCAAGACCCGTGCTTTGCAGAAAAGCCGCCGCAGGCGGGCCGAGCAGGGCCGGTATCATGTTTGCGACACCGCTGACTATCCCAAAGGGTATCATGGCCGCGATCAATCCCGCGACAACAATGCCAAACGCGAGGAGCTTGCCCCTGACGCTGCTCGTGGCGATACGGTCAAAGCGGGAGAAGGCGGCGGCGCTTTCTTTTGTTTTTTTCACCGCGCCGTCAAGGAGGGTTTCTATCCATTTGAATTTGATGTCCGCCGCCGCGAGCACGTCAGGTTCCGCCGCATCGCCTAGTTCCGGCGGGTTTTTGATGGTTGTCCCGGCCTGTTCAAGGGCTGCGAAAAACGCGCC
>JAISXE010000334.1 GCA_031270615.1 Spirochaetia bacterium | reverse complement strand
TTGGTAGTACGGACACGCAGGGCCTGGCAGCGGAAAAAACGCTTGCTCTAGGCGCGCAGACGCGAAGCCGCTTGCATTTTTTCCGCAGCCACCCGCGATTTTTACTCCAAACAGGGGCTGTCAAACGCATACTGGGTGTTTTTTTAAGCGGTACTGGAGGTGAGGACTTCCAAATTGGGGACAATTTGGAAGTCCTTCCGATTGGGCCTGCAATCAGGCGGGGCGACTGAATAGTTACAATTAGAGTTGTTTGAAAACCGAGGTTTCCAAACAACTCTTTTCTTGTCCTTGCCAATACTGGAAAATTCGTTCCACTTCTTCTATAATTGGGGTGCAGTCATTTTCAGGAGGAATTATGGCACTGGTCAAGAAAAACCTAAAGACGGGGAACGCCTGTAATGTTACCTTTACCCTGCCTCCCCAGGCTGGGGCAAAGGAGGTCCGCATTGCGGGGGATTTCAACAAATGGAATGTCAAGGATCCCGCGTACAAGCTGAAGGCAAAGGCGGATGGTTCGTTTTACATCACGCTGAAACTGGAACAGGGCAAGGAATACCAGTTTCGCTACCTGGTTGACAAAAAGCACTGGGAGAACGACTGGGCGGCGGACAAGTATGTTCCCGCGCCGAATACCAACGAGGAGAATTCCGTCGTTATAACCTAAGCCCGCGAATAGGCCGATTTGAGCTTTTCATATTCCCCGGCCTCCTCCGGCCTGCCGCGTTTCCGGCAGCCGGAGGCGTGGATGCCGCATTTGCGGGCAAGCTCCGCGCGGGCGAGTTTTTCTTTTTCCCCGGAGGACGAAAAAAACCCTGTATCGACAAGATCGCGCAGTGCCCTGATGCGGAAAACCTCGATGTGGCCGTATTTTTCGGACAGGTTTGCTTCTTCCCCCCAGGCCTGGACGCGGGCCCGTTTCACGGTAAGGGCCTGGTCCAGATACGCGACGGGCCGCGCGAAGCCCAGCCTGAGCCACAGCTCGTAGTCTTCGGCGATTTCCAGGTCCTCGCGGAAGCCGCCGCAGGTTTCAAAAAGGTCTTTTTCCACGACAAGCGTCGAGGGGCCGATGACGCATTTGACAAGGGCGTCCGCGAAGATGTCCCCTTCCCGCCGGTGTTTCTGCCCGGCCTGGGAGATTTCCTTCCCGCCGCGCAGCCATTTTTCCCGCGTGTGGCACAGGCGCGGGCCGAGGGGGTTTGTCTGGAAAAACCCCATTTGGAGTTCGAGTTTTTCCGGCAGCCACAGGTCGTCGGAATCGAGGAAGGCCAGATACCGCCCCCGCGCGGCCCGCGCGCCCCTGTTGCGGACAAGGCCGGGCATCCCGCTGTGTTCCAGCCGCAGGCACCTCAGCGCGGGGCCATGCGCGGCGAGGCTTTCCTCCGTGGCATCGGTGGAGCCGTCGTCAACGACGATAAGCTCAAAGTCCCGGAAGGTCTGCGCCAGCACCGAGGCGGCGGCCTCGCGCACCAGACGCTTCCGGTTATAGGTGGGGATGATGACGCTTACCAGGGGGCTTCGTCCGGCCACGCGCTTCACCCCCTTGCCCGGATACGGGAAACCACTGGCCGCAGGGATAAATACGGACTTCTTGTGCAAAATCCATATAGTTGTCCGTGTCTGTCCGGCCCTGTCCGTGAGGCCCGTGGTAAGCTCTGTATGATTATGTGGGTTTTTCGCGCCATGGCTTACTCCGTTTTTTCCGAAAGGCCAAGGGCCTTTTCCAGTTGGAGTTTTAAATCCCCGCCCTCTTTCAGGGTTTTGGCGGCCTCGATGAATTTTTTTAGGTCGCCCCCGGAGCGGGAGTAGATGTTTTTCAGGTGGTCGTCTTTGGCGTAATACAGCCGGAAATTCCCCAGGTAGGCGTTGTTGACCGGGAGTTCGGAAAAGCCCCGGTAATTTTCGCCGCGGAAAAGCCGGGCGTAGTCTTCCTGGAAACGCCTCTGGGCGGCCTTGATGATGAGGTCTTTTTGGCGGAGTTTTTCCCCGCGGCTGTCCGGGCCGGCGTAGAGCTTTTCCAGTTCGGCGATAAGGCCCCTGACAAAAGCGACAAAGGCCCGCGCGTCCGCCGCACCCTCCATCATTGCCGCGTATTCTTCGGAATCCCTGCCGAAGGTTTCCGCCATATACAGGATGCTCCCCTCGGTGCCGACGAATTCCGCAAGCTCCTCGTTGAACTGGGAAGCGCCGGGTATGTACACCGTGGCATGGAGCTGTTCGTGGATGATGAGGTTCGCGAGCCTCCACACGGGATAGTCCAGCATATATGAATACAGGGGGTCGGAAAACCAGCCCAGGGTGCTGAAGGCGTCCACGCGGCGCACCCACACGTCCAAATCCTTTTCCCTCAGCGCGGCGGCTTCCTCGCGGGCCTCTTCGACATCGAAAAAACCCTTGTACGGCACGCTGCCGGTAACGGGAAACCACCACTCGTGGGGGGCAAAGGAATCTTTCGCGGAGGCGGACACGACGGCCGCAAGATAATCCCTGTCAAGCTCGACATAGTTCGTGTAGTTGCTGTTCGCGGCAAGGCCCAGCGTTTCGGCGGCGAAACGGCGGATGTCATGGACCCTTTCCACGAAGAGGCGCTCGCTTTCAGAGGCGCCCTCGCGTTCCGCGATTTCTTCCAGGGGAACCGCGCCGTGCAGGTATCCCAGCATGGTCGTCCCCTGGCGCAGCACATAGCAGCCGGAAAAAAGAAACAGGGCCGCGGCCAAAACGGCGGCCGCAGCCAGCGGGGGAAAGACGGTAAACAGGAAAAGGCGCTTCATGCCCGGTCCTTTATTTTTGGGGATTTTTCAAACGACGGGCAGTGCCTGCGGGTTGAGCGGAATACTTCCCGGGAGGGCAAATCCTCGCATTTGAACCCAAAAACAGCGCAGGAGCGGGGAAACGCGGGGTCCCAGGTTACGGAAAACCATTTGCATTTCAGGCAGTTCGGGGCGTGGCTGGGGCTATCCATATTCTTGCAACAGGGCCTCCCCTGCCGCCGCCCGGGCGGAGGGAATCAGCCTCCCGTTCAACGAACAAAACTTTCCTGTCATGGCGCTTCCTCCTGAAATTCCCGCTGTAAGAATATGTATTCCTGGCGTCTTTATCAAGCGGGGGGGAGGGGCAGGCAGCAATTCCGATTTCAAAACGAAAATCACAAGAAATGCGGTTTTTATGGGCGCCTGTTCCAAAACCCATTTGTAATTCCACTCCGATTCGGAATTTTGGCGCATTTGCGGCGTAAAACGCCGCAAACCGGGCTTTTCGCTCCAATCTTTTGGCTAAAGCCAAAAGGATTT
>JAISXE010000113.1 GCA_031270615.1 Spirochaetia bacterium | reverse complement strand
CCTGTCGGTCTCCTGGATCGACGCCCAGACCTTCTCGAAGGTCAAACCCTCTCCTATCCTCTTTGCCATAAAAAACCCCTTTTGAAAAATGTACTCCATACGCGAGGGAAAATTCAATTACCCCCTACTATATATCTCTTCAAAAAATGTGGGTTTGCTTCAAAAGACAGGGCAAAAAAGTGAAAAAAAATAAAAAAATTAAGAGAACCACTGACCGCACGGACGCTGCGGACAGGGGGAAGGGGAAAAGAGGCGTGGCGCAGAGAAAATTCTCTTTTTTGTCTGTGTTTTCCGCGTGGTCAGTGGTTCTCTTCGTGCGGTTATTCAGGCGCGGGGCCGGTGGTTTCTCTTATTCTTCCGCGCGAGGGATTGGAGGGGGCGCTGGAAGCGCGCCCGCAGGGCCGGAGCGACAGCGCAGCCCCGCAAAGCCCGGTTTGCGGCGTTCTGCGCCGCAAACGCGCCAAAATTCCGAATTGTAAAATGGGATATGAAACAGGGCTTTATTGGACGATATTCCAGGTTTTCTCTACCAGCGCCGCGCCGCCGCCCGTTTTCCTGATTTCCACCCTGTACTGCCCCGGCTTTTCGGCGAAAAAGGCGTTGAGCAGTTCCTTGCTTTCATTTGCCTTCACGGAAATCCTTTCATGGTCGCCTTTGGCCCTGTCGGTTCCGACCTGGTAAAAATACACGTCGAAATTCGCGTTGCCGCCTGTCTTGTTCATAAGCGTGAAGTGCAAACCGCTTTCCATCGCCATCTCGATGCTGTCCGTGCTTTTTTCAGGCCAGCCGGTAACGGAGAGGAGGATTTCCGAAACGGGTTTGTCCGCAAGGGCGGCCCGCACGCTGATGCCGTCCCGGCTGGGGGAGGCGATTTGCCCGTTGGAAAAAAGCGTCCGGTAGCCGGCGATTTTTGGCCTGTACCATTTGTCGTCAAGGGAGGTGATGGCCATGCCTCTGTTTTCCGAAACGGCGTGGATCATGTTTTTTGAATCCAGAACCAGCGCCACATGGCTTATGACGCCCCAGCCGTTTATATCGAAATAGATAATATCCCCGGGCCGGATGTCCTTCCTGCCCACGGCCCTGCCCGTTACCGCAAGCGCCTTTGATGTGCGGGGCAGCTTGAAGCCCGCGCCTTCCATGTACGCCTGGCCGACAAAACCGGAACAGTCGAAAGCCCTCGGGGGATTCTGGGCGCCATAGATATAGCGCGCCCCCAGGTACTTTCGGGCCGTGGTGACAATCTTGTCGCGGGTAGCCTCCTCCCGCGAAGCGGCGGGATCCGCGGTTACCGGCGTTACAACCGGCGTTGCCGTTGGCGCGGGCGTCTGCGGGTCCGTGGCCGTTTCGGCGGCCTGGGGAAGGCTCTGGGAGGTATAGGCATACTGTTTTTTCCTTCCATCGCTGTCGGCAAACGAAGAGGTCAGGGAATTCCCCTTGGGCTTGCTGAAAGTCTCCCGGTACCAGAAACCGTCAGCCGGGAATTTGAAATATATTTCGTATGAGGTATTTGTCACCTTTTGGGAAAATACCAGGTCCTTGCTGCGAACCAGGGCGCTCAGGCTGCTGCCGTCCCAGATAATATCGTCGGCACGCATCCCCAGCAGGAAAGACTGCCCGCCGGACTCATTCCGCCACTCGCCCAGCATCCAGGCCGGGGGCCGGATTTCGCCCTCCTGTTGGGCCGCCGCCTGGCACAGCATTCCAAGGAATACCGCAAAAATACAAAACAGTTTTTTCATGGAAAACTCCTTGCCTATTTTATAGTGCAATTTGCGAATATAGGCAAGCCGGGGGCGGCCAATTCGGGCGCGATTGGTTTTTCGGCGCGTTTTGAGGGGGGAAGTCTCCCCCTGAGCGCGGTACACGGTACCGCGCTACCCCCTCTGCGGGGGTTCCAACCCCCGCAACACCCCGGCTGCATGGGCGGCAGGCCGTTTTGCGCTACCAACACGGGCTTCGCCCACGGCCTGCTTGTACGGCCTTTTAGAAAATTGCGGCCAGCCCCCCCTGCGGGGACTTCCGCCCCCGCCTCGCGGCGTTTCGATTTTGCAGCTATTCAGCCGGAGAAGAAAACCACTGGCCGCGCTGGCTCCGCAGACTTTTGTCTTGAAATTCCCTTTTTGTCCGTGCCTGTCTGTGTCCATCCGTGTCGCCTGTGGTAATTTTTTTTGCATACCGTGAGCAATTAAAAAAACCGCTTCCGGCGGAAAACAATGATGCTCACAACGGCGAGCGCCCCCGACACCGCCAGCGTGCCGACAAAGGCGGCCGGACTGTGCTGGAACGGAAGGCTGACATTCATCCCGTAAATACTCGCGATGAGCGTGGGCAGCATCAGAATAAGCGATATGGAAGCAAGCTGCTTCATCACCACGTTGAGATTGTTGGAAATAACCGAAGCGAAGGCGTCCATCATGCCGGAGAGGATATCGCTGTAGATATTGGCCATCTCCCTCGCCTGGCGGTTTTCGGTGACAACATCGTCAATCAAATCGCTTTCTTCCTCCGAAAGGCTGAGGAGGTTCAACTTCCTGATTTTATCAATAAGGAATTCGTTGGACTTCAGCGAAGTGGTAAAAAAAACAAGGGATTTTTCCAAAGTCAGAAGCTGAATCAGCTCGTTATTCCTGACGGCCTTCTGCAGCTCCTTTTCGGTCTGGCCGCTCCTGTGGTTGATGTCCTTGAGGTAGCGAAGAAAATAAAACGCCACGCGGGAAAGAACCGTCAGCAGAAAACTTTTGCGGTTTTCCAGGGAAAAATGCCTGATCTTGCCCCCCAGCATGTCGCGGATCACCTCGCTCTCCTGCAAACAGATCGTCATAACCATATCGTCAAAAAAAACCACGCCCAGCGGCAGGGTATAATAGGGGGTTTCGCGGTCCTCCTGAAAAACCGGAACCCGCACGATAAAAAAAATCCTCCCGCCGTCCTTTTCCACCCGCGACTGCTCGTCGGTATCAAGAATATCGCTCAACATGTCCGCCTCGAAGCCGTATTCGTTTATCAGGCAGCTTATCTCGTAATTGTTCGGCTGGGAGACATTGATCCAGCAATGCGCCCGCGCTTTTTCCACAGACTCAAGGCCCTTCCCGCCCTGCCTCCAGATTGTCATCATGATAGCCTATACTATACCACAGCCAGCCAAAAAACGCCAACTGGGGGGTCAGTGGTTCTCTCCCCCGGCTGGAAGCTGCCAAAAAACAAGAAAACCACTGACCGCACCGAAAACACGGACAGACCACCCGGACGAAAAAGAAAGAATGAGGAATTGGGAACGAGGAATTAGGAATTGGGTGTCGTTCCTCATCCCTAATTCCTAATTTTTCTCCGGCGGCAGCGCCTACCATGTGGAGGTGCAAACCTCAGGCGACGCCGAAATAGCCATCCGCGTGTTCGAGTACGGTTTTGCCTTGCAAAATCGTGACCAGCCCCCTTGCGCGTGGTTGCACGCAGGGGAACCGCCTTTGACGGTTCCCCCCAAAATGTTGCGCTCTGGGGCTGCAAGCATGTTCTGCGTTGCGGGAGGCGTTTAGTTTGTAAGCGTCTTTTGGTGACAAAGGCGCAACATTTTGACCCCATCCGGCACG
>JAISXE010000071.1 GCA_031270615.1 Spirochaetia bacterium | reverse complement strand
GGCTGCTGGGGGAATTCTTTCCCGGTCCAGTCTGCGGTTGCGGAAATACAGAAAGATGTCCGCCACCACCAGGACGGCGTTCAAAAGGTAAAAGAGCAACACATAGGTGATGTTCCACGAAATGATTTTTGCCAGGATGCCGCACAGGTAGCCGAACGCGATAAAGATGAGGAAAACAAGGCTTTTCCCCTTTGCCGTGCGGACCTTCCATGAGTTGATGATGTTTGCCGGCCATGATATGCCGAAACAGATTACCATAAAGGCTTCTAATATGTCTGCCATGCATAGAGTATACTATAATTCGGCCTTCGGTTATAGTAGGCAACTATATGGAGGTGGCCGATGGGTTTGCTTCTTGTTTTTACCGGGGACGGGAAGGGAAAGACCACCGCCGCCCTGGGACAGGTTTTTCGGGCTTTGGGACACGGCTGGAAATGCTGCGTCGTCCAATTCATAAAGGGCGAGAGGGAAACGGGGGAGGCGCTTTTCGCGCGGAAGGAGGGGCTGCTTTTCAGGACTCTGGGGCTGGGCTTTGTCGTGCCGGGACAGGACCGCGAGCCGCACCGGAGGGCAGCCCTCGCCGCGTGGGAGGAGGCGAAGGCGCTTGTCATGTCGGGGGAGTACAGGCTTGTTGTTCTGGATGAGCTATGTTATGCGTGCGCGTTCGGTTTTCTTGATCCAGGGGAAATCGCGGGGGTTTTGAGAAACCGGCCCGCCGAGACGCATGTGGTTGTCACGGGGCGCGGGGTTCCGCCGGAGCTTGCCGAGGCCGCCGATTTGGTGACGCGGATGGACGCGGTAAAGCATCCCCTGGATTCGGGGATTCAGGCCCAGGAGGGGATTGAATACTGATGAACTGTCTTCTGTGCGCCGATGTGCATTTAAAAGAGGCGGAAAAGGCCTACTGCCTTTTTGTTTTGAACGAGCTCGTGTTTCTGTGCGAAAGGGAAAAATGCGGCGCGCTTTTTTTTGCGGGGGACGTTTTCGATTCGCGGCCCGATGCCGAGGCGCTGCGGGGGGATTTCCGCGCGTGCCTGGACAGGCTTTCCCCGGATGTCCGGGTTTTCTTTTTGCCGGGAAACCATGAGGAGCTGCGCGCCTCCGGGATGCCGGCGCTGGAGAGCCTTGATTTCGGGAGGGCCCGCCTTTTGTCCGAAAAGCCTTTTTCCTTTGAGGTTCTGGACGGGTCCTCGGAGCTTCTTGCCCTGCCTTTCCAAAAGGATTATTCGGACTACCGCTCCTGGGAGGTTCCGCCGAAAACGGGGGCTTTGCGGATACTGCTGGCCCACGGGACTGTTCCGGGAATCACCTACACGGGGCCGGAGGAGGATGACGACGGGGGCGTGCTTGACGCGGATATTTTCGCGTATTTCGGGGCGGATCTCGCGGCCCTGGGGCACCTGCACGGACATTCAGTGACGGCGTTCGGGAAAACCTGCGTCGCGTATCCCGGCTCCGCCCGGGTGTGGAGGGAGGGGGAGGCCGGCCCGCGCCAGGTTCTTGTTTTTTCCACGGACAAGATGCCGCCCCGTCCCCGGCCTCTTGCGCTTGCGGCCGCAGGGGAGTACCGCGTTGTTCCTGTGTATGCCGCTCCCGGCGGGGACCTGCGCGGGCCTGACGAAAAGGAAATGGCGGGGTGGAAGGCCGCGGACTGGCTGAGGCTTGAGGTGTCGGGCGTGGTGGAGGACGAGGTTCCCGTCATGGACGCTTTGCGGGAGATGCAGGCGGGGCTTAAAAAGAAATTCCGCAGGGTAACGCAGTCGGCGGAAAACCTTTCCGTGCTTCAGGGCATATCCAGCCACCCCCTTGCCCGGCGGTTTCTCGAAAAATGGGAGAAGGACGCGGGGCGCTACAGCGCTTCGGGCGACGCCTATTTCCTTGCGCGGCTGAAAGGGCTTGCCGCCATCAAGGAAATCCTGGAGGGCAAAAAATGATAACAAACCTGGCGCTGAAACAATTCGGCAAATTTCGGGACAGGGATTTCCCCCTTGCGCCGGTGACGCTTTTTTACGGGGAAAACGAGGCGGGAAAAACAACCCTCTTTGACGCGCTCATGGACGGGCTGTGCAGCCCGCCGGGGACAAAGGCTTCGGGGAAGCGCCTTGCCGAGCGTTACGGCCTCAGGGACAAAGAGAGGTTTTGCCGCCTTGCCTTTGAGGGCGAGCCTTTTAGCATTGACGAGGCGGACTTCCTGAACCTGTTTGCGGTGCGTTCGGGCACGATAAGCCTTGAAATCGATAAAAACCAAAAAGGCTCCGAGTGGATGAAGGCGGTCAAGGCCGCGCTTTTTTCCGGGGGGATCGACCCCCAGGCGGCTGCGGCAAAACTGGGGGCGGAGATCGGCAGCAAGGCGAAAGGCTCCCTGAATAAGGAAGCGCAGACGATAAACGGCGAGCTGAAAAGCCTTCAGGCGGAGTTTGAGAAGCTGACGCGGGACAGGCAGGAATGCCTTGACATGGAAATGAAGGTCAGGCAGATGGGTGCCCGTGCCGGGGAGAAGGAGAAAGAAGCCGCCGCGCTGAAGGCGGAGCTTGTGAAACTGGAGAAGTCCCTGGAACAGCAGGGCCTTATCCAGAAAAAGAAGAACGCGGAAAGCGTTTTGTCCGACATAGCCGATATTTTACGGAAAAGCGGGGAACTGAAAAACCATTCCCGCTTTACCCCCGACGGGCAGGAGAAAATCAGGCTCAAGGCAGGGGAAGCGGACGCGCGCAGGGCGGAGGCGGAAAAAGCCTTCTCCGGGGAAAGGGAGGCGGAGGAAAACCGCGGGCGCTTTGTCGCCGAGCAAAACCGCAGGGCCGACGACCTGGACCGCGCCAGGAAAGCCAAGGCCCTCGCCGAGGGGCTGAAATCGCGCATCGTCCCCAGGGAAAGCCTGGTGCGGAAAAAGACCCGGCTTGCCGTGAGAAAAACGCTGCTTGCCGCGGCGCTGGCTGTTTTGTTCGCGGCGGCGCTCGGCGGCCTTCTGGGGCCGGCGGCCTACCGCGCGTGGTTTTTTGGCGGCGGCGGCTTTGCCGCGGCGCTGCTAGGCGTGTTTTCGTTTTACCGCACAATGTGGGAGGACGTGGGCGGCCTTGAGGCGGCAATGGCTGCTGCCAGGGAAAGCTGGAAAAAGGAAACGGGGGAGGACGCGGGCGGCTCGTATGAGGAAATACTCGGCGCTTTTGAGCGCGCCCGGGAACGGGCCGCCGCCGCGGAGGAAAACTTTCAGAGCATCAGGAGGCAGACGGCCGCAAACGAGGAGGAAATCGCCCGCCTCGCCCTCGCGGCCAAGAAGGCCGCGCAGGCGCGCGAGGCATCGCGGCAGGGCCTGAAGGAAATGCTGGACGCGGCGGGGGTGGGGGGCCTGGAAGAATACGCTTCGCGGCTCGCGACGAAAAACGCTTTGCAGAAACAATACGGCGAACTGGAAGCCAAACTTGCCGCGGCCCGCGCGGAGAACCAGGCCGCCTCGCCGCACGCGCTCGAAGACCTTCTGAGGCGCCGCGCCGCCGAGCTGGGGGAAAAAATAACCATGCGGGAAATGCCTCCCGCCGAGGTGCAGCGCAGGGAAAACCTGCGCAGGCAGAAGCGGCAGCTGCTTGAAGCCCTTCGCGAGGAAGAAAAGAAAAACAAGGAAGATTTGGGCAGAAAGGACGGCCTGTTCCGGGGGCAGTTCCAGGGAATTCCCGAGAGGCTCGCGGCCTGCGGGAAAAACATCGCGCAAAGGAACCGCCGCCTTGAAGAAATAAAACTGGAAATGGAGGCGGGGAAGATCGCGCAGGAGATTTTCCTGTCCCTGTCGGAGGATTCGGGTGCCATGCTGGAGGAGCTTTCCCGCGAAATCGGGAAAATATTCTCCGCCTTCACCGGCGAGGACCGCGCGGTGCGTTTTGAGGGTTTCTCCGTGGACAGCGCCCGCGTGTGCGACTCATCGGGGCAGCCCAGACAGACCGGGGAGACAGGCCCCACGCTGTCCGCCGGGACCCGCGACGCCTTTCTCCTGGCGGCGCGGCTTGCGCTTGCCCGCAAAGCGTCCTCAGGAGGCCGGGCGCTTGTTGTCCTTGACGAGCCGTTCATCGCCCTGGACAGGAACAGGACGGGCAGGGGCCTTGCCGTGCTGAAGGAGTTTTTCGATAAAACGGGCTGGCAGATAATCCTTTTCACCAAGGACGAGGCTTTGGAGAAACAGGCGCGGGCGGTTTTCGGCAGGGAACTTCTTGTGCATGGGCTTGCGGGCAAATAAGAGGGGCCACTGGGCTTTCCGCTGCCAACAAGTTAAGAAAAAGATCTGCGCCTTTTTGGCGCTCCCGCGCCAAAAACCGGGCTTTCCGCTGCAATTCCTCAGCCCCTGCGGGGCTTGCGGGATTTCCGCTGCAATCCCTGGCGCCCACGGGCTGATTGCGGACCTTAACGTGTTGACAGCGGCAAGCGGATGTTCTTGTTTTTCGTTTTGTCCCTGCACTTTACGCCACCCGCCTTTTTTTCACATTTTTTCTTTTTTTCACATTTTTTCTTTTTTTCGTTCACTTGACAAAAGGGCGCGGTATATGATACAGTTCTTTCAAATGAAGCCTTTATCATCTGTCAACAGAAAAATCTCAATTTTTCCGGCTGCACACGCGGTAGAAACGGCTCTTACAGGCCATTCCTACAACAATGTAGCTGTTGGGGGGGGGGGCGGGCGGGCCCGCGCGGG
>JAISXE010000325.1 GCA_031270615.1 Spirochaetia bacterium | reverse complement strand
GCGGATACAAAAATACGACCAGCCGGGCTTTCCGGGGGTTCCGCCCCGCGCTCGGCCATTAACCTATGTATACGCCAAGGGCTTTTTAGGGCCTCTTGCCCGGAAGCATTGCTATCACAGACACGCTCTCGCGTGCGTTTGCTGGGGCATGCGCGCGGCCGCTTCGCGCCCCTCCAATCGCCCTGTTGCCTGTATTCCCCTCAGTGCTTTTCTATGGGCTCTCGCCATGCGGCCTGCAAGATGAACACGCTTTCGCGTGCCGCATAGTGGCGTCTCGCGCGGAAGAATGCGGGATGCCGAACCGCGGACGGCACCGGCAGGCACGGGCCACGCGGAAAAAAGGACTCCCCGCCCTTGCTTCTTTCTTCTTCGACTTCGCGGAGTTTTCCCTCTTTGCTGTCCGTTCCCGTCCATCAGTGTCGTCAGTGTGGCCAGTGGTTCAGACCCTCCTCCGGCCCCCGTGTTTTTTCCGCGTTGCCCGTGGTCGGATTTCTGTGTTTCATGGCTTTTCCAACAGTGCCAATTAAAGTAAACTAGGGGCATGGATCGCCGGAAAAAAATCATTGCCCTGTATAAAAAAAGCATGCAAGGCGGCGGGGCCTTGCCGGAAAACGCCGGGAAAAAACCCCGCGCCGGCACCGGGGAACCTTCGGGGGCGCCGCCTCCCGAAAACCCCGCCCCGGCCCCGCCCGCTCCAAACCTCCCCGGTTTCCTGAAACTGACGGGCCGGAAGGAAACCCCGGTGCGAAAGGCGGCGAAGTTCCTTATGCTTATCGGCAAGGACGAGGCCGCCAGTGTTATGCGCCATTTCGCCCCCGAAGAGGCGCAGGCCGTCGCGCGGGAGATTGCCGGCATACACCGCATAGAAAATGCCGAGGCGGAAAAAATCCTCAGCGAATTCGGGCTGCTGCGGGAATCGCTGAAAACCCCGTCCGGGGGCGTGGAGGCCGCCCGGAGCATCCTGGTAAGCGCCTTCGGGGAAGAGAAGGGGAGGGAGATCCTTTTTCGCAGCATCCCCGCGGACACGGAAAAATTCTTCGGTTTTCTGGAAGGGTTCCAGCCGCAGCAGCTCGCGCTGCTTTTCCGGAAGGAGCCGCCCGAGGTACTTGCCGTCATCGTCCCCTACCTTGAGGCGGAAACCGCGTCGGGGCTGCTGCCCCTCCTGGGAAAAACCTACCGCAGGGATTTAATCCAGCGCATGGCGAAAACGCAGAAGATTTCCCGCGATGTTCTTGTCCGCATGGAAGACGCGCTGAGGGAAAAGGCGCGAAGGCTCTCCGCCCCCGCGCCGGAGGAAGAAGTGGACGGGAAGGGCGTGCTTGCGGAGATACTGAAATACGTCGAGCTGTCCGAAGAAGAAAAAATCCTGAAAAACATCGAGGAGGCCAACCCCCTCATCGCCGAGGAAATTAAAGAAAGGCTCTTTACGATAGACGTGCTTGGCTACATGGAGGACACGGACCTCCAAAAGATCCTGCGGGACATGACGGACGCGGAAATAGCCCTGCTGCTGAAAGGCAAGGGCGACAGCACCCGCGCGAAAATCCTGATGAATGTTTCCGACCGCCGCCGCGGGCTTGTCGCCGACGAGTACCGCCTCCTGGGCGCCGTCCCCAAAAAGGACGCGGACGCAGCCACGCGGGATTTCCTGAATTTATTAAAACGCCTCCAGGACGCCGGCGAGATCGTCTTCCGCCGGGAAGCGGACGTGTGGGTGCGCTAAGGGGGAGGGCATCGGCGTTTACCCTCGCTATATAGAAGTAGATTGCGCGAAGCGCAAAAAGCCCGTGGGGCGCAAAGGATTGAAGCGGAAATCCCGCAGCCCCCTCAAGGGGGCGAGGAATTGAAGCGGAAAGCCTGGTTTTTGGCGCTCCAGCGCCAAAAATGCGCACACCCCCTTTCTTAACTTGTTGACAGTGGTACAGATCCCCCTGGGTTCTACCGACTGGACAACAACCTGTCTGAATGCAGACTGATTGCCGTTTACTTGAAAAAAATCCTGTTTTGCGTTACACCTATCAAACGGCAAATGCGGGAACAGGCCCCTGCCGGAAAACGCGGGCGACATCCGGCTATGGGCTTGAAAAACCCGGCGCAGGAAGGATAGACTTTCGATGGGTGTGGATATTCTGGAGAAAAAATGAATGAAATAAAAACCGATTATTCCGACGTATGGCAGGAAACAATAAAACAGATCCGCGAAGAAACGACAAAATCGGAATACATGCTCTGGCTCAACAGGCTGAGTTACGAAAGTTCAAAGGAAAACGCGATAACGGCCTGCGTGCCGTCAACCCTCCTTCTGGACCAGATAAGGACGCGGTATTTGCAGACAATCGAGGACAAGCTGGAAGATGTGTCCGGAGGCAAAAAAATCGCCCTGGAATTGGTTGTAAAAAAAAACCACGCCAGGGACGAAAAACAGGAAAAAAAGGATGCCCCCCTTGTTTCCTCGGTGGAGACAAAAAAAGCCATTCCCCAGCACGCCCAGTTGAATGAGAGGTACAGCTTTGAAAATTTCGTCATTGGCGAAAACAACCAGTTTGCCGCCAGCGCGGCAATCGCCATAGCGAAAAACCCGGGCCGGTCCTATAACCCCTGCCTTATCTACGGGGGAGTGGGTTTGGGGAAAACCCACCTGCTCCAGGCCATTGGAAACCAGATACACAAGACCTTTGAAGACAAAAAAGTCGTCTATGTGACGGCGGAAAATTTTACAAATGAATTTATTTATAACCTGGAAAACAGAACCCCCCTGAAATTCAAAAATAAATACCGGAATACGGACGTTCTTTTGATTGACGATATTCATTTTTTTCAAAAGGGAAAAAAGGAAAGCACTCTGGAAGAACTGTTTCACACGTTTAACGCCCTGTATGAAAACAATAAACATATAGTTTTTACCTGCGACCGGCCCATTTCGGAGATGAGAAACATTGAGGAAAGAATACGGACCCGTTTCAGCCAGGGACTGACAACAAATCTGGACGCCCCGTCATACGAAACAAGGGTCGCCATACTAAAGAAAAAAGTCTCAACCCTGTCCGTGGCCATTCCCGACGATGTCATTGACCTTATCTGTAATAACGTGACAACCAATGTGCGGGATTTGGAAGCCGCCTTGACCACGCTTGTAGGATACGCGGAGCTTGTCAATAAAAATATCACCCTTGAAATCGCCCAAACCCAGCTTAGGGATATTTTCTCCGGCCCGGAGCAGAACAACGTTACCATCGATACCATAAAAAGAACCGTTGCCGATTACTACGGCATCTCCTTCAGCGATCTTTCCGCAAGGAAAAAGACAAAGGCGCTCTCCGACCCGCGGCAGATGGCAATGTTTTTATGCCGGGAAATAACCGAGTATGCCACAACCGAAATAGGCCAGGAGTTTGGGGGAAGGGACCATTCAACAGTCATGCACGCCTGTGAAAAGATCAAAAATAAAATGAAGGCTGATTCCACTTTGGAACCGGCTGTTCAGAATCTGATAAAGAAAATAAGGGAAAACAGCATAAAGGTGTGAAAGGTATGGAAAAACTGTTCATAAATGGCCGCTGGCTGTTGGGGGTGTGCGTACTGTTGATAACCGCGCCGGTATTTTCTAACAGCAATTTTTTGTACAACAAGGAGATATGATAGATATGCACATATACACAGCCTATATTATTATTGCTATTTTATATATTAAAGATAAGGAGACACGGAAAAACCATGAAGTTTACCTGTGAAAAAGACACTTTGTTGAAAGAAATATCCATAACCCAGGAAATAGTATCGAAAACAAGTTCGAGTCTTTCCATTCTTTCAAACGTTCTTTTAGTTGCGGACAGTAATACCCTATATATCAAGGCAACCAATCTCAAAGTCAGCTTTGAAACAAAAATTCCCATTGAGGTCACCAAGCCCGGCAGCGTGACCGTTTTATGCGACAAGCTGATGAAAAACCTCAGAAATCTCCCCCCCGGGGATATCGAATTTGAGGCCCTGGAAAACGATGTTTTTGTCATAAAGCCGTTGTTTAAAAAAATCGATATCCAGTTAAGGACTATTCCTGCGGATAAATTTCCGGAAATTCCTTCCTGCGAAAACGAAAAGTTCTTCGAGCTTTCCCAGAAAGATATTCTTGAGATGATTTCCCATACAAGTTTTGCCATATCCCATGACGTGACCCGCTATTTTATGAACGGTGTGTATTTTGAGCAGAATGAAGGCAGGATCGTCATGGTTGCTACCGACGGGCGGCGCCTTTCCTATATATCAAAACAACCGGAGAATGCCATTCCGGAATTCAATCCTATTATCATTCCCGACAAGGCCCTTAACCTTATACGGAAACTCGCTTCCGGGGAAGGAACCATTTCCCTTGCCATAAACGACAAGAATGTTTTTTTCGCTTTTGATAACCAAAACATATCGACGACCCTCATCGAAGGGAATTTTCCGAACTACCAGAAGGTTATTCCTTCGGAACAGACTCACAGGATAACCATAAACCGTGAGGATATATCCGAAGCGGTGAAACGAATTTTTCCCAATGTTGACCAGAAGACAAAACGGATATATATCAATATGAAGAACGGCAGTTTTACTTTAAGCTCGGAAGAAAGCGAGGTTGATTTCGCGAGAGAGGAAGATATTGATTTCGCGAGAGAGGAAATCCCATGCGATTATGAGGGGGAAGAGGTGACCTTTGCCTTGAATTGCCTGTATCTTTCCGATCCCCTGCGTGAGATTGGGGATGATGCTGTTATTCTTGAATATACGGACCCGGGAAAGGCCATTACCCTGCGTTCCGCGCAGCAGCGGGATTATTTTCATATCATTATGCCGATGCAACTCGAATAAGGGATATGGGTTTTCGGGCTTTACGGTTTTACAATTTCCGTAACATAGAAGACGGGGAGGTCGCCGTCGATGCTCCGGAAGTCTTTCTTGTCGGTGAAAACGGACAGGGAAAGACAAACCTTATTGAGGCTGTATACCTGCTCAGTTTCGGATCTTCGTTTCGCACGCGAAAAGACGAACATTTTTTGCGCCACGGACAAAGGGAGATGGCTTTGGAAGGGAGGTTTTCTTCCGGGGGGGAGGAAGCGGATATCCTTGTCTCCTGCGCGGGAAGGCAGAAGGAGATACGGCTTGACGGCAAAACCGTAAGGGACCGGAGGGAAATTATCGGCAGGTTTCCCTGCATCGTTTTCTGCCATGACGATATCGGCTATATCACGGGGACGCCCGACCGCAGGAGGTTTTTTTTTAACCAGACCCTCGGATTGAAGGATCCCCTTTACCTTGACACGCTGGGGCGCTACACAAAGGCCCTGAAACAGCGGAACGCGGCGATAAAAGACAAAAATTGGAATATCGCTCCGTTTTTTGACGAGGAGCTTGTCAAAACGGGGCTTGAAATCAGCCTGATGCGGCGGGAACTGACGAAGGAATTTTCCGTGTTTTTTGCCTGCCTGTTCAAAGAGATTTCCGGGACGCGGGCGGAGGTTGAAATAGGCTATTCCCCCTCCTGGCAGGGGGAAGACCGCGAAACGGCCCTGGGCTTCCTCCGTTCAAAAAGGGAGGCCGACAGTTTTTTTTCGACAACAACAACGGGGCCCCACAGGGACAGGTTCCGTTTTTATTTCGGGGGAAGGGACTTTTGCGCCGCGGCTTCGACGGGCCAGATCCGGCTTGCCTCCCTGATTCTGAAAACCGCCCAGGCAACGTTTTTTTTAAGCCGCAGCGGCCGCAAACCCATCCTGCTTCTGGATGACGTTCTTCTTGAGATGGACCCCGACAGGCGGCGGCGGTTTATTTCCCTTTTTCCGCCTTATGAACAGGCTTTTTTCACGTTTTTGCCGGATGAGCGGTTTTCCGCTTACCAAAAACGTGATACGCTTGTCTATCAGGTATGCGAAGGCAGGTTTCGGAACAACTATGGATAAGGCAGGGGATTTACTAAAAAACTTTTTCGCGTTTTATAACATCGATGGGGGCGAAAAGTATGTGTCCCTTTTCTCTTCCTGGCGAAAGGTTGTCGGCGATGCTATTGCCGACCATTCGCGGATTTTTAATCTCCGCAAGGGCGCCCTGATTGTCGAGGTCGACCATCCCGGCTGGGTGCAGATGCTGAGGATGCGGCAGGAGGGGATTCTACAACGGCTTTCCAGGGCGTATCCCGATCTTGGCATCCGCATGATTCATACGAAACTTGTCCGGAGCGGGCAATTTTCCCCGCCGCAAAAAAAAGACGCATCGCCCCCGGAACCGCAGCCACCGCCTCCCCCGGAATACCCCGCACGGGAAAACGGGGGGCTTGAAAACATACAGGACGCGGAGCTGAGGGATCTGCTTCTGCGGCTGAAAAAAACCCTCGGAAACAAAAAGCAGAAGCGAAAACCCTAATTCCGGATTGAAGGTTGGTGCATGCGGGATTGCCGCCACTGTCAACAAGTTAAGGCATAGGTCAGCCCGTGGGGCGCCAGGGACTGGTCGCGATTTGCGAAGCAAATCGCTGCTCGCTGCTCGCCCATGCAACCCGGGTTTTTGGCGCGGGAGCGCCAAAAAGGCGCAGATATTTTTCTTAACTTGTTGACAGTGGGATTGCCGCTGTTTTCGCTCTTTCCCTTTGCCACAAAAACTGGTATCTTTGAGGCGCATGCGGATTTTATTCATTGGGGACATAATCGGGAAAGCCGGTATTTTTTGCGTAAAATCGGCCCTGGGCGGTATCAAAAAAGAGAAGAACATCGATTTTGTCATTGCCAACGCTGACGGCGCGACGGGCGGCTTTGGCTTGGGGAAAAACCACGCGGCCTACTTGCGCAAGCTTGGAATCGATGTCCTTACGGGCGGGGAGTGCATATACCACAAAAAGGATATGGTTCCCCACCTGGGGCTTGCGCCCTACATTCTGCGACCGGCGAATTACCCTTCCGGGAACCCGGGGCGGGGCTGGCGGGTATACAATGTGGGCGAAAAAAAAGTCGCGGTGGTTTGCCTTCTGGGACAGTCCGGCTTTACCCGCGTCCATGCGAGCAATCCGCACACGTTTTTGCCGGAAATCGTCTCCCGCATCGCGCAGGACACCCATACGATTGTTCTGGATTTTCATGCCTGCACGACAGCGGAAAAATACGCCATGTTCTATGTCGCCGATGGCCTTGTGTCGGCGGTCGCGGGAACGCACGGCAAGGTGTTAAGCGCGGACGCCCAGATTTTCCCCCGGGGGACGGCGGCGATATGCGGCTGCGGCAGGACCGGCAGCCTGAACAGCGTGGGGGGGCTGGACAAGGAAGTCGAGATTCGCAAATTCCTTACCCAGGTCCCCGAACGGTCCAAAGACGCCTGGGACAATCCGGAATTCCAAGGCGTTATTTTTGATATTAATGAGGACGGGCGGGCGGCCGGAATCGAAGTCCTGCGCCGTCCTGTGACGGAGGCGCCCCATGACAGAGACAGGCAAAGTAACGAAGATTGAAGGCGAGATCATAACGCTGCGCTGCAAGCCCGGCCTGGCTTGCCACGGCTGTTCCAGCGCGATTTGCAGCGCCGGGGGCCGGGAAGTGCGGGCCCGCAATCCGCGGCGCATACCCTTAAAAGCGGGGGACGAGGCGGAGATTTCCCTGTCGGCCTCGTCCGGCTTTCTTTCCGCTTTAAAGGTTTTCGGTATTCCCGTCCTGTCTTTTGTTGTCTTTTATGGTGTGGCGGGTGTTTTTTCGGGCTGGAAAGAAAGCCTGTGCGTCCTTGCGGGTTTGTCGGGCCTTATTCTTGCGGCCCTTGTTTTGTTTTTTGCCGGGCGTCGGAACCCCGCCTTGCCCGAGGTTCTGCGCGCCGAACAGTTAAAATAAAGAACCACTGACGACACGGACAGCACAGACAAAAGCGGGACAATTTGGGGTTTCTTCCGATTGGAGCCGTCTGTGGTTTTTTTCTCCGTACTTTAGAGCTTATCCTTAAATAACGCATAGTACACAAAGGCAAAAATTTACCACGGACAACACGGACTGCGCACGCCGAAATAAACGCACGCCCATCAGGGCGTGTCTTTGCCCACCCGGC
>JAISXE010000381.1 GCA_031270615.1 Spirochaetia bacterium | reverse complement strand
ACTTATGCGGCAGAAAATGACGATACGCTTTGGGGATTGACTCAAGAAACCACTGTCAACAAGTTAAGGCATAGGTCAGCCCGTGGGGCGCGAGGGATTGAAGCGGAAATCCTTTTGGCTTTAGCCAAAAGATTGCAGCGGAAAGCCCGGCTCCCGCCTTCGGCGGGAACGCGCCCAAATTCTTAACATCACCTAATCCCTCACTCCTCATTCCTAATTCTCCCCCCCCTTGCACGGGTTCCCCGATGGTAGTAGTATTGCCTGATGGCGGTTTTTGTGCGGATTTCTCTTTTTGCCGCGTTTTTGTGCGGGTTTTTTTCGTGTGCGGATTCCTCGCGCGAGAACCTGCCCCGCGAGGAGCTTTTCGCGGTGGGCATTGGCAAGATGGAGGACGAGATCGATTTGTTCCAGTTTCCGGAAGGGGCCGATGTGTACAGGACTTCCCTGTATATGCGGGACGGGCTTTTTTATGTGGGTTCGGGGGCTTCTTTCAAGGTGATGGAGTTTACTTCCTACGGGGACCTTCTGTCGATGTACTACAATCCAGAGGAGAATCCGGCGCCGGTGATCCTGCGGGACGCTTCTTCGGGCGGGGAAAGGTCGAACCGCAGGGCCTATCCTTATGCGTTCCAGTCGGTCGGGGAGATCGCCGTGTCCTCGGGCAAGACGCTGTATGTGGAGGACCGCCTTCCCCGGGAGCGCGAGGTGGAGGACGGGGGGCTGGGCATAAAGCTGAATAAAATCGTTTTGCGTTTTGAGGACGGGGAATACCAGGGCTATTTGGGGCAGGACGGGATGGGGGGCCTGCCGTTTCCTTTTATCCAGTCCCTGTATGTCCTGGACGGGGATGTGGTGTGCGTGCTGTGCAGGACGCCGGAGGACTGGGCCGTTTTCTGGTTTTCCCCGGAGGGGGAAAGGCTCGCGGCCCTGCGGATTTCGCCTGACAGCCTTCCGGCCCTGGACGGGGAGGGTTTTTTTTCCAATCTTGAGACGGTTATTCCTGACTACACGCGGCGGGTTTTGTATCTCAAGGTTGACTACTACCGGGAGGGGAAGGACGCGGCCACGGGCATCAAGTACGGCATTGAGGATTCGGTTTCGCGGATTTACCGCTTCGACGCCGCGGCTTCCGGCTTTGAGGGTTTTGTCGATGTGCCGCAAAACCTCCGCCGCGAGCGCGGGGGCAATTTTTTTGAGATGCAGGATGTCCGCTACGGCTACGAGTTTATCGGCGTTGACGCGGAGGGGAATTTCTTTTTGAAGAGCAGGGAGGAAGGGAACGTGCACCAGCTTCTGATTCTGGCGCAAAACGGGCATGTGCTGCGCCGCCGCGACCTTGGGGTCGAGGATTCCAGGCTTCTTTTTTCCGTTTTCCGGGTGTCGCAGGAAGGCATCCTTTGCGCGCTTCTGGCTTCCGAGACCGGGGCGCGGCTTGTGTGGTGGCGCGCCGATGCCCTTCTGGAGGGCCTGTGATATGGGCGGCGGGGGCAGGGCGCTTTTAAGCTGCGCGGATATGGCGCGGGCGGACAGGGCGGCCCAGGAGCGGTATGGCATTCCTGCCATGATTCTTATGGAAAACGCCGCGGCCAGCGCTGCGGACTACCTCCTGCGCCTGTGGGGGGATGATGCCCCCGTGCTTGTCGTGGCGGGGAAGGGGAACAACGGCGGCGACGCCCTGGCCATAGCGCGGCGGCTTTTTCTGGCGGGCCGCAGGAACCTGCGCGTCCTTCTTTTGCAGGAGGAGCTGGGGGAGCTGCCGCGCGTCCATTGTGGCATTCTGGAAAGACTTGGCGTTCCCGTAAGCGTTTACGCGGGCAGGGAGGGGGAAGCTGCCCGCCTGGCAGGGGAGGCTTCATGGATCCTCGACGGGCTGTACGGCATTGGCCTAGCGGGGCCTGTGCGGGAACCCGCCGCCGGCCTGCTGCGGATCCTCAACGATTCGCGCGCCCGCGTCGTTGCCCTTGACGTTCCTTCCGGCCTTGGCGATGGCTTTCGCGGGGCCTGGCCCGTGCTGCGGGCCGACTACACGCTCGCGTTTGAAGCGCCCAAACTCTGCCTGTATCTGCCCCTGGGCCGCGCGACCGCAGGCCGCATCGTGGTGCTTTCCGCCGGGTTCCCGCCGCAGGTTTTTGAAGGGGGCGGGCCGCAGGGGGGCAGCGTGGAACTGGCGGACGCGGACTTTGTCCTTAAAAACCTTTTGCCCCGGCCCCGCGCGGCCGATTATAAAAACAGCCGCGGGCATGTGGCGGTTTTCGCCGGTTCCCCGGGCACAACGGGCGCGGCCCTGCTGTGCAGCGGGGCGGTCCTGCGCGCCGGGGCAGGGCTGGCAAGCCTTTTCGCCGCCTCCGATGCCTATGGGGTTTTGGCTTCCTCCTGCGGCAGCGTCATGGTAAGGCCCCGCGCCCCGGCGCCGCGCGATTGGGACGCCGGGGCCTTCGATGCCATTCTGGCGGGGCCGGGCTGGGGCAGGGGCCAGGAAAACGCCGCGTGGCTTGGGCGGTTTTTCGCAAGCGGCCTTCCCGGCGTGCTGGACGCGGACGCCCTGCATGTCCTTGCGGGCATGATTGCCCGCGAAACCGTAAACCTGCAGGGCTGGGTACTGACCCCGCACCCCGGCGAGTTCGCGGTTTTAAGCGGGGCGGACCGGGACAGCATACTTTCGGACCCCATCCCCCTTGTGCGGGAGTTCTGCCGGAGGCTGCGCTGCGTCCTGGTGCTGAAGGCCCATGTGACGCTTATCCACGATCCCGGGACCGGGGGGGACGAAGGGGGAACCTGGATCCACGACGGCATGAATCCCGCCTTGGGCACGGCAGGTTCCGGAGACGTGCTTGCCGGTGTCATCGCGGGGCTTTTGGGGCGCTCCCTCGCGCCCGGCCGGGCCGCCCTGTGCGGGGTGGAAATCCACGCGGCAGCGGGAAGGGCCGCGGCGGGGGCCGCGGGTTTCTTTACTTCCGAAGAACTTTTGCGGTATATTTCAAAAGAGGCATACGGAAAATGATGAATAAATACGGAAAGGAAACATCCGGCCCGGGCATCCTGAATTACCATTCCAGCCACGAGGAGAGGATTGCCTCATCGCCCCGGCTCGCGGCCGAGCTCTGCGCTCAGGACAGGCGGCCCAGGGGCATTTTAGGGAGGCTCCTGGGGAAGAACAAAGGCCTGCGGCTTACGTTTATCAACGTTGTCGCCCTGATGCTGCTGGGCGTTCTGTATCAAATGGCGGTGGCGCACAACCCTGCGGGAACCTGGCGCAGCGGGGCTTTCCGCTTCTCGTTCAGCGCCTTTGCCCGCGGGGAGCAGGCATTTGTATCGCTGCGCATCACAAAGGAAAAAAATGAAATTCCGGGGGAATCCCCGCCGGAAGTTATTTTCAGAAGCGCGGGAGTCTCCGAGACTTTTACGCCGGGCCTTCCCCTGAACAAGGCGGAGACGGCGTATGTCCGCGCGGTTATGCCGCTGCAAGGCGGCGGCGAGCCACGAAAGGTTTTTTGCCGTATTGTTTTCGGCGGGAAGGCAAAAGACCTTACCGCCCTGGTAAAAGAAGAATAGGCTTTCATGCGGGTTTTTCGCGGGCCTGGCCCTGTATATATCCTCCCGCTGTTTTTCTTCCTGCTGGCCGCGCCCGGTTTGCACGCGCGGGATGTCCTTGTCACGGTGGAGGACGCCGACCTGGGGATTCCCCTGGAAGGCGCTGCCGTCCAGTCCTGGGACGGGCAGGCGTTTGAATGCGATGCGGAAGGACAGGTAAAAATCCCCGCGCCGGAGGACCGCCAGGTTGTCATACGCGCCGGCTATCCCGGCTACGAAAACGGCCGCCTGGTTATCGCCCCCGGCACAAACTCATACACCCTGGGCCTGCGCCTGGGCGGCGTCATGGAAAACCGCGAATTGGTCGTGGAGGCGCGGAAACCCGGAACCAGCGAAACCAAAAGCGGGCGCAGCGTCGCGATTTCCGGCAGGGAACTCACGCGGAACGCCGAAATCGGCATACTGGAGGACGTCATGACCTCCGTGAAGCTCCTTCCCGGCGTGGGGTACTCCGGCGCCTTCAACGCCATGCCTTCCATCCGCGGCGGCTTTCCGGGCGACCTGACCGCCGTCTTTGACGGTTTTTATATCGAGCGGCCCTACCACTGGGGCGGGGTCACGTCCATCTTCGACCCCAAAATGGTGCGCAGCGCCCGGCTTTCCCACGGGGTTTTCTCCTCGCGCTACGGGCACACGATTTCGGGCCTGCTGGAAGTAAGCTCCCGCCCGGCCTCTGCCGAAGACGTCGAAATCGATATCGGCATCTCCACCAGCGCCACAAGCATGGACCTTTCCCACCCCCTGGGGAAAAACGGGGGAATCATGCTTATGGGGAAGGTGACCTACTGGGATCCCTTCATCTGGGCGGCGAAGCAGGTTATCGAGGAGGTGCGCTACGTCACCACCGCGCCCTATATCCGCTCCGGCGCGGTAAACGCCTGGTACCGCTTTGGCCCCAGCCTGCAGTGGACCTTGAGCGGTTTTTTCGGCTCAGACGGCATCGGCGTGCTGTACGAAAACGACGAAGGCACGGACGCGAACATCGAGGCCCAGAGGGTCGATCTGAGGTTCCGGTGGAACAACCGGCTCGGCTTTCTTACTACGGGCCTGCAGTGGAACCCGGATACCGACATGGTACTCAAGGCCGTGGCCGGCACGGGGCTTCTGCGGGCCGACCTTGACGGCAACATCATAAACGACATCAAGGTGGCCTACCCAAGCGATTTTTCCGCCAAGTATCCGGGCCTGGCAGGCGCCCCGGGCTACCGCCTGGAACAGGACCAGTACATCTATACAAGCGAAACGCTCATCAACCACCAGGGCAGGCTTGACTTCGACTGGGACCTGGGTTCCGGCTTTCTGTGGGCGCTGGGGGCGCAGGAACTGTACTCCCAGTGGATCATGGACGCAAGCCTCTTTGTCTTCGCGGAGCAGAAATGGAAGCTGTTTCCGGACATCCCGGGATCGCCGGCCATCGGCACCGTTCCCGGCTATGCGGGCTTGCCCGTTGACGGCTACGTCGGCTTTCCCGTGGATTATGCGATTGACGTGCGCAACCAGGGTTTTATGAGCTCCGGCTACACGCTGCTGGAATACCAGAGTCCGGAAAAACGCTTTGGCGCGGAACTGGGCCTGCGCCTGGACCACCTGTATTTTGTCGGCAGGGACTTTACCATCATGTCCCGGCCCGTCCTAAGCCCCCGCCTGAACCTGGACTTCGGCCTGCTGGAAAACCCAGGCGCGGTCGATTCCCTGTCCCTGACGCTTGGGACGGGCCTGTTTGCGTCCATGAACAACAACCTGGCCTACATGGAACAAAGGAACGGCATCGACGACTACGAGATGAGGCTGAACCGCTCCTGGACCTCCATAGCGGGAACGAAAATCGATTTCGCGGACGGCCTCGCCCTGACCTTCGAGGCCTACTACAAATACATTTTTGACCGCGCCTACATGTTCGCCGATGTCGACCCCCTTACCCAGGAGGCGGTTTACAAATTCGACGGCATAGGCCGCGTCTGGGGCTTTGACCTGATGCTCCAGAAATTCACCTCGCGCTGGTGGGACGGCTGGATTTCCTACTCCTTCAACCACGCGCGCTACAAGAACCCCAGCCGCAGCGTTGACGAAGACATCGCCGATGAGGGGGGCACCGAGGGAAGCACGGCCGGCCGGGGCTGGTTTTTCCCCTCCTTCCACCGCTTCCACACCCTCAACCTCGTCCTGAACCTGAAACCCGTCAAACACTTCAACATCGCCACCCGCCTGTCCTTCGCCTCCGGCGTTCCCCAGTCCGAGGTGGGGGACATCGAAGTGTACCCCGTCCTGTACTATCCCGACGGCGTGGGCGGCGCGGCCCCGCCGTATGTCATCTCGAAGTACAAACGCCCGGCCAGCTATTCCGACACCCTGCGCACATCATTCTCCCTTCCCCTTGACGTGAAGTTTTCCTTTTACGGTTTTGACAAAAAAGGCAAGGTACGGTCCGAAATCTATTTCGCCATCGAAAACCTCCTGGCCCTGGCCTACAGCGCCAAAAAGAACAGCACCTTCAACCAATACACCGGCAAAGAGAACGAAGGCAGCGACACCGCCTCCTACGAAATGCCCATCCCCATGCCCTCCTTCGGCTTCAAATGGAGCTACTGATGCCGCCGCGGGGTTTGTGCCTGACAAGAGCCTGTTTGACACCCATGAAGCCCGCGGGCGCGCAAGGGGCTGGTCACGAGTTGCTTCGCAAATCGCTGCTCGCCCATGCAACCTGGATTGAAGCGGAAATCCTTTTGGCGCAGCCAAAAGATTGCAGCGGAAAGCCCGGCTGGTCACGATTTGCTTCGCAAATCGTTGCTCGCCTGTGTGGGCGCTCTGCGTCCACTGTCCTGGGTTTTTGGCGCGGAAGCGCCAAAAATGCGCCCAAATCCCGAAATTATAAAAATTTTCAACAGACCCTGGAAACCCCCGGCGGTGCAATTTTTTTTACCCCCGGTGTTACACTGTGTATCATGAAAAAAGGCCATACATATTGTATCATGCTGGCGGGCTTGCTCCTTATACCCCTTGCCCCCCTACGGGCGCGCGATGTTCTCATAAGCGTCCAGGACGGGGAACTGGGCCTGGCCCTGGAGGGCGCGCTCGTCCAGTCCTGGGACGGCAGCCAACACGAATGCGGCGAGGACGGCTCGGTGCGGCTTGAAGTCCCAGACGACAGGCAGGTCGTCATCCGCGCGGCCTATCCTGGCTATGAAAACGGCAGGCTGCTTGTCGCCCCCGGCGGCGGCGAAAGTTTTACCATTTCCCTGCGGCAGGGCGGCGTTATGGAAAGCCGCGAGCTCGTCATAGAGGAAAGGCGGCCCGGAGCCAACGAAGCCCAAAGCGGCCGCAGCGTGGCAATCTCCGGCGGGGACCTCAGCCGCAGCGCCGAGATCGGAATCGTGGAAGATGTCATGACCTCGATTAAGCTCCTGCCCGGCGTCGGCTACGGCGGCGCCTTCAACGCCATGCCCTCCATCCGGGGCGGCTTTCCCGGCGACCTCCGCGCCGTCCTGGACGGCTTTTATGTCGAGGAGCCGTATTACTGGGGCGGCAGCGTCTCCATCTTTGACCCCAAAATGGTGCAAAGCGCCCGGCTCTCCCACGGCGTTTTCTCCACCCGCCACGGCAACACCATATCCGGGCTGCTGGAAGTAAGCTCCCGCAGGCCCTCCCCCACGGAAGCGGAGCTGGAGCTGGGGGTGTCCACAAGCGCCACGAATTTCAGCCTGTCCCAGCCCCTGGGGGGAAAAGGCGGCGTCATGCTCATGGGAAAAATCACCTACTGGGACCCCTTCGTGTGGGCGGCCAAACAGTATTTCGAGGACGTTCGCATGGTAAAAACCGCCCCCTACATACGCAGCGGCGCGCTGTCCGCCCATTACGCCTTTTCGCCCGACCTGCACTGGACCTTCAACGCTTTCCTCGGAGGCGACGGCGTCGGCGTCCTCTTTGAAGACGAAGAGCGCGAAGGCCCCCTGGACAACGACATGGAATTCCGCTTTGCCTGGGAAAACCGGCAGGGATTCTTTTCCACGGCCCTCAGCTATGCCCCCGACAGCGACACGCTCCTCAAAGCGGCCCTGGGCGCGGGAGTCCTCCGGGAAGTCCTCCGGCAAAACCTGCGCCAAGCCGGATCCGTGCGCTACAGCGACGCCTTCCGCGCGGCCTGGGGAACCCCGGCCTCCTACCCCATAGACCTGGACGAACACAACCACGAAGCCGCCACATTCACCAACTACCAGGGCCGCCTGGATTTTGACCGCGCCCTGGGCGAAGGCTTCGTGGCGGCCCTGGGCGCGCAGGAAATCTATTCCCTGTGGCGCCTTCAGGACGACATCTACATGTTCACCGAAAGGCCCGCGCCCGGCAAACTGCTGGACGCCTCCTCCGTGGGCCACGACTATTACGAAGGCTTCTTCATGGATTACGATCTGGACTCGACCAACAAAGGCTTGGGCAGCTCCGCCTACGCGCTTGTGGAATACACATCCGAAAACAAAAAATTCGGCGCGGAACTGGGACTCCGCGCCGACCACCTGTACTTCATCGGCAGGGATTTCACCATCCAAACCATGCCCGCCTTCAACCCCCGGCTCAACCTCGATTTTGGCGTCCTGGAAAATGAAGGCGCGGTGGACGCCCTGGGCCTCAGCCTGGGGACAGGGCTTTTCTCCTCCCTCAACAGCACCCTGCGCTTCCTCGAAGCCCGCAACGGCATCGGCGATTACCAGCTCAAACAGGACCGCGCCTGGACCTCCGTTGCCGGCACGAAAATCGATCTCGCCGGGTCCTTCAGCCTCAGCGTGGAAAGCTATTTCAAATACATCTTCGACCGCGCCTACCAAAGCGTCCTCATCGACAAAGACCCCTCCAAACAAGCCATCGATTTCCACTTCGACGGCAAAGGCATAGTCTGGGGCTTCGACCTCATGCTGCAAAAATTCACCTCCCGCTGGTGGGACGGCTGGCTCTCCTACTCCTTTACTCACGCCCGCTACAAAGACCCCAAAGCCGTGGACGACCCAATCGCCGTCGGCGGAAACGAGTCCGTCGGCCCCGGCTGGTATTACCCCTCGTTCCACAGATTCCACACCCTGAACCTGGCGCTCGCCTTCAAACCCCTCACCAATTTCACCATCGCCGCCCGCCTGGGCTTTGCCTCGGGCGCGCCCAAAAGGGAAGTCGGCGAAATCAGCAGCTATCCCGTGCTGCTCGGGGACGGCAGCGTCATCGAAAAATGGCAGCGCGCGGAGCAGTATTCCGACACCTCCCGGACGGGCTTCTCCCTGCCCTTCGACCTGAAGTTTTCCCTTATGGGCTTCGACAAAAAAGGCAAAACAAAAAGCGAAATATATTTCGCCATCGAAAACATCCTTGCCCTGCTCTATACCCCCAAAAGCAACAAGCAATTCAACCACTACACGGGCAAAGAAGAGGAAGGCAGCGACGAGGCATACGAGCTGCCCATACCCATGCCGTCCTTCGGCTTCAAGTGGAGTTATTAAATATGGAAATGCATGCTATAAAAGAATTTTTTCTGCGCCTTCTTTGCCATGCAAAGAACCGCGCTTTCCGCTCCAATTCCTCGGCCCGCCTGCGGCAGGCCTGCGGGATTTCCGCTGCAATCGCTGGCGCCCCACGGGCTGGCCACTCGCTTCGCTCCTTGCTCGCCCATGCAACCCGGGCTGGTCACTCGCTTCGCTCGTTGCTCGCCCATGCAACCCGGGCTGTCCGTTTGCTTCGCCAAGTGCCCGCCGCCGCAGCCCTCATGCTCCTCCTGGCAGGCTGCGCTTCCCTGGTAGAAAAGGCGGGCCGGGCGCTTGACGGCTCGGCCTTCGCGGAGGAGGAGCTTGCCCTCTACCGCCTGGCCTGGGCCGAAGGCTACACCGACGCCGAAGGGGAAGCGCCAGACGGCGAAACAGGCAGCGTGGAAGTCCGCCGCCTTCTGCGCAAAGAAGACGGCCAGGAGATCCTCGCCATCTCGCCGGGAACCCTGCCCGGCCTGCGGATAAACGCCGCGGCCCCCAACGAAAACGGCGAGTTCTATCTCTCCTCGCTCGATTTCTTCTGCTCGAACATAAGCGGCTGGAACTCCTTCACCCTGGAACTCTCCGGCACGGGGATTTTCCTGGCAAAGGGCAAAGACGCCCTGCTCAAACTCACCGCCCCGGCGGAAGCCGTCAACATCACCCGCGGGAAAATCCGCAGGGACGAAACCCGCCTGGCCGGCGGGGACGCCCTCACCGCCCTGCGCAACAGGCAGGAAAGAATAAGCGCCCTCTGCCAGTGGATGCGCGGGCCGGACACCCCCCGCTTCAAAAACCAGGCGGAGTTTGAAAATTACTGGCAGCCCATCCTCCTGCCCGAAATGCTCCCGCCCGCCCAGCGCCCCCCCGCCTGGACGCGGCAGGACGCCGAGTGGAGTAGCGGCGAGGACATCCGCTGGAACGCCTCGTATACCCGGGACCGCTTCCCCGAAGACTTGTGGAAAATCCGGGATTCCGGCACGCTGTTAAGGGATTGGGAAGAAGCGATAGACTGGATATATTTCATATATGTGTGGGACGAGCTTTTTGCTGCTTTATCGAACGAAATGAATTTGAAAGGAGTATGGTAATTTATGGAAACCGGAACCGAAACATTTTCCCTGCTGCAGCTTTTTCAAATGGGCGGCGTTTTTATGTGGCCCCTTCTTGTCTTTTCAGTCGCGACCGTGGCCCTGGCCGCCGAAAGAACCGTCTATCTGATGTACCACAACCTCAGGCTTGACGACCTGAAAGCGGCCGTGCACGGCTATATCGCGCAAAAGGATTTCGCCGGGGCGCGGGAATACCTGTCCGCGCGCACCAAGCGGAGGATAGGCGCCCGGATCCTCCTTACCCTGATAGACCGCGCCCGCCTTTCGGAACACCGCATGGAAAAAGCGGTGGAGGCCGAGGCCGGAAGCTGCATAGGCCGCCTTGAGAACGGCTTCAACTTTCTTACAACCCTGGGCGCCGTGGCGCCGCTGACGGGCTTCCTGGGAACGGTCTCCGGCATGATCGGCGCGTTCAAGGCCATCGCGGAGGCCACCGAGGTCAACGCCCAGATCGTCGCCAACGGCATTTACGAGGCCCTCATCACCACGGTTTTCGGCCTCATCATCGCCCTCGTGGCGGTAACGGCGCACTCGCTGTTGACCCACGTTGTCGACAAGTTCGCCGCCGAGGTGGAAAAAACCTGCTCGGACCTTATTACCGAGCTTGCCACGGCAGCAGGCAATACCGGGGACGCGGCACAATGAAAATCACGCGGCGGCAGCGGCGCGGCTACGGGGACTCCGCGGCTTTAAGCGATCTGGCCTTCCTGCTGATAATTTATTTTATCGTCATCGCCGGATTCAACATCAACAAGGGTTTCCTGATGAACCTGCCGGCGAAAAACTCCACCCGCTTTGTCCTAAAGGATGACCTCCTGCGCTTCGAGCTGGACCCATCAGGCGGCCTTTTCCACCAGGGCGAGGCCGTTGACATGGACACAGCCGAAACGCAAATCAGAAGCCTTGCCGCGACCCATCCGAACCTCGCCCTGGTGCTGGGCGTGGCCCCCGAAGCGCCCTGGCAGAAAGTCGTGTCGTTTGTGGCCCTCGCCCAGAGGCTGGAAGTGGAGTCTTTTTCCTTTACCATGACGGGCGGCGGCCCGGCAGGAGGCGCTCCATGAAAATCACGCGCAAAAAACAAATGTTCATCGTTCCCATGAACTCCATGTCCGATGTCGCCTTCCTCCTCCTTATCTTCATCATGCTGGTGGCACTCATCAACTACCGCCGGGAAGTCAAAATCGACTACCCCGAAGCCCGCGAGGCGAAACGGACCAGCGCGGAAAAAAACCTGGAAATCTGGATCGACTCCTCTGGCGGCGTATACCTGGACGGGCTTCCCGCGTCCCAGGGCGCGATAGAACAGGCCGTGTCCGAAGCCTACCGCCGCGCCCCGGACACACGGGTACACCTTATCGCGGACAGGCACACGCCCTTCCGCCATGTCAACGAAACGCTTTCCATGCTCCAACTGCTGGAGTACCGGGTAGTAAGCTTTGTGGTGAAAGATGAATAAGCTGAACCTGACGCGCCTTATCGTTTTCTGCGCGGTCGCCCTTGCGCACGCCGGCCTCCTGGTGTTCATGGTGGTAAAAATGGACAGCGCCCTGCCCGATACCGCGCCCCCGCTTGCGGTCATGAAGCTGGCCGATATCCGCGAAACCGCCCCCCCGCCCCCGCCCAAAGAGCCGCCCAAAGTCCAGCAGACTGCCGAAAGCGTCGCCGAGAAAATGGTGGAAACCGACGAGCCGCCCCCCGAAGCCCCGGTGCAGCAGCAGGCATGGCAGCCGGCCCAAGCGGAAAATTACCTCCCCATGCACAAGATCTCCGTCAGGCCGGGTTTTAACGAAGCGGAATTCCTCAAAGCCGTGGTGTACCCCCCCATTGCCCTGAGGTCTGGACTCGAAGGCACGGCGTACCTGGAAATCTTCATAGACAGCCGGGGCCGCGTCCAGCGCGTGGACATTCTGAAGGAAAACCCGGAAAACTACGGCTTCGGGGAAGCCGCCGCGAAGGCCCTGCGCCAGCAAACCTTCACCCCCGCCCAGTCCAACGGCGCCGCCGTGGCCGTCCGCTACCGCTACCCCGTGCGCTTCAAGCTGACAGGGTAAATCAAGCTTAACCACCGTCAGCGTGGTCCGTGGTTGGTCTATGCGTATTTTCGGTTCCATGCGTCCATCCTGTTCCGCGCCGCGGCGGCTTGAAAAAGACCCGGCGCTGGAGTATTCTCTAATTCGGGGTATGAAATGACAGTTGCCGTAACAGTGTCGGAAAAAGGGTTGGTACTCCCCGAAGAAATCAGGGAAAAAGCAAACCTGAAAAACGGGGACCGGGTAACGGTATCAGAGAAGAACGGCGTTATTGTGATAAAAAAAGCGCGGACTATTTTTGATATTGCGGGAAGCATTAAAGTCTCCGCGGATTTTGACACGCGCATCTCCCTCCTGGCCGCCCAAAAGGATATAGCCGATGAAAAACTCAGCCGCGATTGACACAAATTTTCTTATTGACATTGTGCTGGACAGAGACACATCAAAAAATACTTTGAAAAAACTTGAAAAGGCCATGAGTGTCTTTGATACAATTTTTGTGCCTTTTCATACTCTTGTGGAATTTATATATGTTCTGGAGAATATACACAAACGTGAAAAAATCGCGCAGCTTACAAAAAACAAAATTATTGATATGGTGAACGCCATCTGCTCTACACCACAATTTTATATAGAAAATATCGATACGCTTCTTCTGGCGCTCACCCATTATGAAATTCTGAAAATAGGAGACGCCATTATCGCCGCCACCCTTAGCGCCAACGGCATAGCAACTATCCTGAGTAATGACAGGCATTTCTCCCATATTGAGGGAATCACCGTATATTCCTGATGCGGGCAGGCCGCAATTTTCTAAAAAGGCCGTAGCAGGCCGTGGCTGAAAGCCCCGTGTTGGTGAAACGCAAGCAGTCTGCCGCCCGTGGCACCTTTCGTTGCCCCCTTATACAATGCCCCCGTAACGCCCCTGCCGTATAGCCCGTCCGCGCGGTCAGCGCGGTCCGTGGTTGGCCTATGCGCCTATGCGTATTTTCGGTTCCATGCGTCCATCCTGTTCCGCGCCGCGGCGGCCTTGCCAATTTCGCGAAATGCCGTTATACTTAGATAGGTAAAAGAAATATTGCAGGAGGTTTCCCGTGTACCAGTTATACTTTTTATCGATAATCATTAACCTTATTGTGGGAATCGTGCTGGCCCGCAGCCTCATCGCGGGAAAGTTTCCCACCCTGGGAAACCTTCTTGAAACCATAGGCGAGGCGAACCTCTTCCGTTTTGCGGGGGGAATAGCCGCCGCCACAGTGGGCGTCCTGAAAATCCTTCTGGTCACAGTCAATGATGTTTTGATTGTTGGCGACCTTGTTCCCGCCCTGGCGGGTATCATTGCCGGGGCAATCCTTCTGTTTGAATGTTTCCGGGAAAAGGCCGTGGACTTTCCCCGCTGGGTGGACCGCATCGCGGATTTTCTGGTGGCGGGCAAATCGGTGTGGGGGCTTATCGCCGTCGCGGCGGCGGCCCTGCACTTCTTTTTTTACCAGGCCCTGCTGCTGTAGGATTCCCCCCCTCGCCTTGAAAATGCGGGACAAGCAGGCGCGGCTGACCACCGCCGGTATTTTCCGCAGCGACAAGCTCTTCCTCCTGGCCAAACGGCGGCCTGGCGGGAGCATCGGCGGCTGCTGGGAATTCCCCGGCGGCAAGGTGGAGGCGGGCGAAAGCCCCGAAGAAGCCCTGCGGCGCGAAATCAGGGAGGAGCTGGGCGCGGAAATTTCCGTAGGAGCCTTGTTTGTTTCCTTTGCCTTCTCCAACAACGGGAAGGATTTTTTGCTGAAGGCCTTTGAGGCGCGCCTGGAAACACCCATCAGGAAGCCGGGCGTGCACGAAGAGATTCGCTGGCTTACCCTCGATGAAGCCGAGGCCCTGGATATGGCCGACTCGGACAGAAAGATTCACGCAGAGCTAAAAAAAACCAACCACTGATCAATTACCTCACGGAATAAGAAACCACCGACCTCATGGAATAAGAAACCACTGACCCCGCTGACAGCGCAGGCAAAAGAAAAGAGTGAAAAATTTTTCCCTCCGGGTGGTCAGTGTCCGCATGGTCCGTGGGGTCAGTGGTTTTCTTCCCGCAGGATGTGGCGCCTTTTTGCGGCCCCTTAAATCACCACCCCCGGGTGCAGGATCCCGCCTTTGGGGATGATGATGATGCCGTCCCGGATGTAGTAGCCCTCGTAGTCCCCGTCACGGCGGGGAATGTCCTGGACACCGATAAGGCAGCCGTCGCCGATGCGGGCGTTTTTGTCGATGATGGCGTTGCGTATCTGCGTGTTGCGGCCTATGCCGATGTCGGGCCGGCCGCGCTTGCGGTTCTCGATCTTGTCTTCCGGCGTTTCGTAGAAGTCCGCGCCCATGGTAATGACGCCTTCAAGGTTCGCGCCGGTTTCGATGATGCTGCGGATGCTGATGACCGAGCGGGTAATCATGGATTTTGTGACAATGCAGCCGTCGCCCGTAAGAACCTCCGACAGGGTGGAGAAGTTGAACTTTGAAGGAGGCAAATTGTAATCGGTAGTGAAGATGGGGCGGTTCTCGTCATAAAAATTGAAATCGGGATGTATGCGGGACAGATTCAGGTTCGTGTCGTAGAAACTTTTGATGGTCCCGATGTCTTCCCAGAACCCGGCAAAAACGTAGACGTGGACCTGGTGCTTGTTCAGCGCCAGGGGGATGATTTCCTTGCCGAAGTCCGTCATGGTGTTGTCAAGCATTTTATCCATCACGTCCGCGTTGAAAATGTAGATGCCCATGGAGGCCATATATTCCCTGCCGGCCTTGAGCTGGTCCTTGTCGGGGTGGAGGTCCGCGGGGATTCTTAAATGGTCGATGTCTTCATCGAGCGGGGGCTTTTCCAGAAAAGCCTGGATGTGGCCCGTCTTGTCGGCCTGGAGGATCCCGAAGGCCGACGCGTCGGTGCGGGTTACCGGCGTCGCGGCAATGGAAATTTCCGCGTTGTTTTCAATATGTTTTTTAAGGAAATCGCCCAGGTCCATGCGGTAAAGCTGATCCCCCGAAAGGATGATGTAATACTCGGGATTCTGCTGCCGGAAGTGGATAAAGTTTTTGCGCACCGCGTCTGCCGTGCCCTCGTACCAGCTTGAGTTTTCGAAAGTCTGCTCCGCGGCGAGAATTTCGACAAAACCCTTGGTAAAGGCGTCGAAGGAATAAAGCTTGCCGATATGCATGTGCAGGGACGCGGAATTGAACTGGGTAAGGATGTATATCTGCTTGAAATTCGCATTAATGGAGTTTGACAGAGGAATATCCACGATTCTGTATTTTGCGCCGAAAGGAACCGCAGGTTTGGCCCTGTCCCGCGTTAAGGGATACAATCGCGTGCCTTTGCCGCCGCCAAGAACAATCGTCAAAACGTTCTTTATTGTCCGCATGGTTTTCCCCTTCGAGCCTGTTCCAAAACCCTGTTTAAGGAGGGGGAAGCCTCCCCCACGCTCCAGCCCTGCGGTCTTCCGCTACCCCCTCTACGGGGGTTTGCCACCCCCGTAACGCCCCCGGATCACCGCAAGGAGGAAATCCCCTGGGGTTTTGGAA
>JAISXE010000364.1 GCA_031270615.1 Spirochaetia bacterium | reverse complement strand
TCGCCATCCGTTCCCGGTATTTGCTTTCCTGGTATTTACTTTAATGAGACAATTCCTCCAAATGCTGAAACACTTTTTTTGATCCGGCGGCTATATGAGACCAATCGGTTCCCGCGCTGTTAACGAATTCGCGGTTTTTAAGTTTCTTTTTCAGATCGGTCATTTTAATCTCCTTCCGATACTTTTCGGTGTTTTTTAGTGCTGTCTTGCTCAATAAACCAAAATAGTTTATTTTCTGACATTTGGGCTTTAAAAGTATATCATAATTCATCCTCCTATGGTTGTCGTAAAACCGGCCTCCTCAAAAAATGTTTTGATTCTCCGGATGCTTTCCGCGCCGGGAGGCTCAAGGCCGGTCAGGGGGTACGCGAGCCCGAGGCGCTCGTATTTTGTAACCCCCAGCCTGTGATACGGAAGCAGATCGATCCTGGTTCGCGGGCTTAGCTCCAGAAAAAAATCCCTGGCCTGTTTTAAATCGTCCTCCCCGTCGTTTATCGACGGGATCAGCGGCATCCTGACGGTAATGCCCGCGCCGTTCCCGGCCAGGTATCTATAATTTTCCAAAATGAGTTTGTTGGATACCCCCGTCCATTTGATATGTTTCGCGTCATCGATGCATTTTATGTCATACAAAAAAATATTGATAAAGGGGGAAAGGCGGGCGATCTGTTCTTTGGGCGCGCAGCTGGTGGTTTCAACACAGATGTGAAATCCCCGATTCCGGGCTTCTGTCACGAGGGAAAACAGAAAATCGAATCGCGCGAAGGGCTCCCCTCCGGAAAAGGTAACGCCCCCGCCGGTCTGCTCGTAAAAGACGCTGTCCCGGGAAACCCTTTCCATAACTTCCCCGGCTGTCATAAGTTCGCCCGCCAGGGTGAGGGCCTGGGCGTTGCAGCCCTCCGCGCAGACACCGCAGCAATCGCAGCGCCGGTAATCTATCGTGATTCCCCCGGAACCGGCGGTTAAGGCCTCCGCCGGGCAGGACGCGGCGCAGCGCAGGCATCCGGCGCATCTGTTCTTCCAGTACATGAGCCGCCTCTTCGGGTCCCTGGACTCGGGATTGGCGCACCACGCGCAGCATAGCGGGCAGGAAGACATAAACACCACTGTCCGTATGCCCGGCCCGTCGAATGTCGCGAATCGTTCTATTTCAAAGATAAGACCGCTGTCAGAGGGCATGCTCGGTCCTGGCGATGATGTCGTTCTGCGTCGACTGCTCAAGCTCGTTAAACAACGCGCTATAGCCGGCAACCCGCACCACCAAGTCCCGGTGTTCTTCAGGATGTGTCTGGGCCCGGAGGAGGGTGTCCGTACTAATGATGTTAAACTGAACGTGCCAGCCCCCGAGTTTGTAGAATGCCTTGATTAAGCCCATCATCTTTTCTTTGCCCTCATCCGAAGCCATGCTTGAGGGGGCGAATTTCATGTTCAGCAAATTCCCGCCGGTGATAAGCCGGGTGGGCATTTTCGCCACAGATCGCAGCAGCGCCGTGGGGCCGTTTTTGTCTGTTCCGTGATACGGCGAGCAGCCTTCCGTCAGCGGTTCCCCGGCGAAACGGCCTTCCGCCGAGGCGCCGACGATGGCGCCTGACGGCACGTTGCCGGAAATAGTGGCCGTGCAGGGATAACTCAAACATCCGATTGGACCCTGGCCGCGGCGGGCGGTGGGGTATTTTTCCTGTTCTTCCATAAAAATCCGGTACACCAGCGCCGCCAGTTCGTCAACCCTGTCAATGTCGTTGCCGAATTTTCCGGCCTTGTTCAGGAGAAGCAGACGGATATTCCCGGCTTCCTTCCCGTCAAAATTACTCCGCAAGATCTCCGCGAGCCGCGCTCCTGAAAGAACACCCTTGTCAAACACTATATCCCTGATCGCCTCAAGGCTGTTGGCGGCGTTTACGATGCCGGTCTCGGGCCCGGTTACCAAATCGTAAATCGAGCCTCCCTCCTTGGGCGTTTTGCCCCGGGCGATACAGCCGGAAATGAGACCCGCGCAAAAAGCATCGGGAACGAGTTCTTCCAGCGCGAAATCTATACAGTGCTCGCCCTGGACCCGCAGCTCGATAGTCCGTTTCATGAGAGTCCTGAACGCAGTCATGATTTCCTCAAAGGAAGACGCGGTCCCGAGGCTGACGCCGGGATCCTCTATCAGGATTCCGGTCCTGGGGTCCGCTCCGCCGTTCAGCGCGATTTCCAGCAGTTTGGCAAAATTCGTAAAGGTCATGCCCGCTGCCCGGTATCCGAATTTGCCGGGCACAATCGGCTCAATGCAGCCGACTATCGCGTAATTGTTGGCATCCTCCGCCGAAACTCCACGGTCCATGAGGGAGGGTATCATCATCCTGTCGCTGTGCATGGCGGGCATCCCGAACCCGATGGCTATAACATCCATGCATTTTTTGAGATATGCGTCAGGATTGAGTTCGTTGTACCTGGCGGAGACATTGGGCTGGGGCAGCCTGGTCAGCGCGATACTGTCCAGACAGAGATATGTCAGCTCGTTGACAGCATCCCCGCCGCCGGGGGTAATCCCGCCCAAAGTAAGGTTCTGATAGGTGGGGCTGCCTCCCGAAAACCGGGTATGCGACCAGGGCCTTATTTTGATAACACCGAACGATTTAAGCCAGAGACACGCGAGAAGTTCAACAGCCTTCCCGCCGGTGATTTCGCCCGCGTCGAGATCTTGTTTATAATAGGGGTACAAATACTGATCGAGCCGCCCGAAGGACATTGAGTGCCCGTTGCTTTCAATCTGCGACAGAAGATGCGCGAACCACACGGTTTGAACCGCTTCATGAAACGTGGACGCGGGCAGCCTCGGGACGCGGCCGCAAATCCCGCTCAGTCCCGCGAGCTCAGCCCGGCGGCGTTCGTCCTTTTCCGTTTCGGCCAGGGCGGCCAGCATGGACGAATACCGTTCCGCGTAGGCTATCATTCCCTGGTACGCGATGATCACGCTTTCGTAAAAAATCCTTTTATGGTGATTCTCCGGCTGGGTAAGATCCAGGGCTTCCAGCTTTTCCGATGCCCCGGCGATAATACCGGACGCGCCTTCCCGCAGAATCGCCTCGAAATCCAGCATGATGTGGCCGTCGCCGGATGTCATGTTTCCGCCGGCGGCGAGAACCCCTGTCGCGTAAATGTCCAACACCGGCTCCGGCAGCGTCGCGAGGCAGCGATCCTCCAGGGTTTTACCTTTCCACCATTCCGCAATACCGATGAGTTCATCCCGGTCATCCCGGTTTACCGCGAAACGGTCCCCCTGCCGGCGGGGAAGTTCGTCGATTTCGTCCAGCAGCCAGTTGACGCTATACTCGGGAAAAATTGAGGCGGCTCTCGGCCGGGCCGCGTAATTGCCCGCCAGGAGCTGGTGATCCTCTATAAAAAGATCGATGTTCCTGAGTACCGAGCGGAACGCCTTGGCCCGCCTCTTGATCATTGGATCGGACTGATTTTCCATGTACGCCTTTGTCAGGTAGCGGGCCCGCTGGGGGCAGACAGACTGTACCGCCTCGAACACTTTGCCGCGGATGGCCTCAATCCGGGAAGGAGCCCCGGCCCATAACGGGGGTTCCAGGTGAAATCCTGAAAATTTAGAAATTTTCCATAGTTCCATATGTCCATTCTAGCATCAAGCCAATCTTTATGCAAGCAAAAAGTATCAAAATATAGTCAAAATATCATCAAAAAACGCCATGATATTTTTATGATTTTGAAGCGGCGCGGAACAGAATTGCAATGAGACCAGGATGCTGGTATACTAACTATTGGGATTACGGAGGAGGAAAAAATGCTGGTGGAAGAGCGGTATTCTGAAATTCAAAAGATTCTACAGCAAAAAAAAGTCGTTCCCATTCAGGAACTGACGGAACTGCTTAATGTGTCGGAATCGACCATCCGCCGGGATCTCTCCAGGATGGATTCCCTTGGACTGTTAAAAAAAGTCCACGGCGGGGTTAAAAACAGTATGCCGACCTATTACCTGCAAAATACGGCCCTGAACCAGCGGGAAATGGAAAATCAGGAAGAAAAACAGCGCGTCGGCGAATACGCGGCAGGGCTCGTTACCCCCGGCGATTTTATCTATGTTGACAGCGGCAGTTCGATTCTCGCCATGCTTGATCATCTGAGGGTTCCGGGCTTTCGCGCGGTGACCAACAGCGCCAGGTGCGCATATAAAATCGCGGTCGCGGGGAATGAGGTGATCCTGCTCAGCGGCCATTTTAACCCGATATTGGAGGCAACGGTCGGGTTTTTGACCATCCAGGATATCGAAAAATACAATTTTTCCAAGGGTTTTTTTGGTGTAAACGGGATCCATGGCGCTGTGGGGTATTCCACCCCCGACAGTGACGATGCCGCCATAAAAAGAACCGCCATGCTGCATTGCAAGGAGCGCTATGTTCTGGCCGATCCCTCAAAGTTCAACAGGATTTCAAATATAAGCATTACGGCCCTGAAAGACGCAACCATTATCACCACCAGGGTTGAGGAACAATTTTTCGCGTCCTTTACCACCATCATCCAGGTTGACGATCCGGCATCCGGGGGGAAAACCAGGCCCCCAGCCCCGGCGGAGGTCCGAGGTTAGACGGAGAATCGCCGTGTGCAATGGCGGGGTATAGGCCTCCCTCGAATAAATAGGATAGAAAACTGACTAACTTATGATTAAAAATGGCAAAATTATGATGAATTTATGATTATTTTTGTTGACAACCCTCTTTTCATCCCCTATACTATAAGCCGAAACGATGCTTCCGCCGTTTTAAAACCGGCGGGGAGCCCCTGATTTCTATGGTAGAGGAGGAGGATCATGGCAAAGCTAAGTTATGATAAAATTTTAAAGTCCCTGCTTGATGAAGAAGAAGCCCTAAAGTTCCCTTATTTTTCTAACGATACCGCCCTGGATCTGGGCTTCGCTCTCGTGGAGCAGGCCCGGAGGGAAAAAGCCCCGATGACCATCGACATTACCCGAAATGGCCAGCAGCTTTTCCACGCCGCCCTCCCCGGTACTTTGGTTGACAACGACCGGTGGGTGGAGAGGAAAAACCGGGTGGTGAACCAACTGCATCATAGTTCCATGTATTACCACTACTATCTGCTGCGGGAGGGTAAAACTGAAGTATCCCCGGACGCCCCGCCCCACCCTGACTCTCGCGTGGAAAGCCTTCAGGGAAGCGTTCTGGGCGCTCCTCGCGCCGCTGATCCTGCTGACGGGCATTTTTTCCGGCGTCTTTACCACCACTGAGTCGGCAGTGGTCGCGGCGTTTTACTCCCTTTTCCTGGGGCTCTTTGTGTACCGGGAAATTTCCTTTAAGGATATTCCCAGAGTGCTTCTGGCCACCAACGACACCAACGGCGTGGCCCTCTCCACAGGATAGCGCTGCCCGCCCTTACCATTTCACCTGTTCGGTATCTATCATGTAGAGATTATGTTTTCCACCAAAATCGGATGTATAAAGTACAAACCTGCCGTCCCAATCAAAGGTTGGGTGGCAATGGGTACTCTGCCCATACCAGGAAGTGCCATGGAAACACAGGCTCTGCATCCGGGGTTTGTTTCCGGCAATGTTGATCAATTGGAGTTCTTCCACATCGTCACCTACCAAAATGGAGTTATCGTTGTTTGCATGGTAATGGTTGCAATAAAAGGGCATTTCCACGGTACGCAGGATATTTCCCCGTTTATCGGAAAAACCCACATAGGGGATTTGTTTTTTATCGACCGGTGGTTTGAAAATCTGGGTCTTATCCGAAGTGATGGTTCCGTCGTGGCCGGCCCGGCGGTTGTCAAAGAAAATGAGCCCGTCCCGGGTCCAAAATTC
>JAISXE010000352.1 GCA_031270615.1 Spirochaetia bacterium | reverse complement strand
GGCTTTGCGGGACTCCGCTGTCGCTCCGGCCCCGGCTTGCGCCGTGGCTGCTTCGCATCCCTCCAATCCCTTGCGCCCCACGGGCTTTTGCGCTTCGCGCAATCTAATTCTATAGTGTGGGGGTAAACGCCGATGCCCTGAAGCAGCCGCCACGATTACAACCGGCGGCCACGCTTGCGGGATGGTCAGGTGTCGTTTTTGAGAAGCGCGTTTACGGCATCGGCATCAAAGGCTTCGGGATCGTAGTCGCCGAGCCAGTCAAGGAGTTCGCGGTTTTTCTTTTTGTTGGGGGATTCCAGTACCTTCAGAATGTCCTCGTAGCCCGGGACGCCGCCGCAGTCTTCCGGCGGGCAGGCACGTTTGCCCCCAAGACACAGGATGGCGGAACCGCCGGCCTGGGGGAGGATTTTCATTACCGTGATTTGGTGGACCCAGTTGTCGCCGAAATCGTAGGTATACTGAAATTTCTGTTTTTCCTTGAGTCCCAGGCCCTCGACGGTGACATCCTCTTCGTTGCTCTGGTCAAGGCCCAGGCCGAAAGCCTCTTCCGGGGCCGGGCCGTAGATCTTGCCGCCCGCCTGGAAGGAATGCATGTGGTAGTCCTCCCAGCCCATGACATCCTGGATAACGGTGTGAAGCTCCGCGAGGGAAAGCTGGCCGGGGATCTGAAAGTCCCGCCATATCTGCGGCTTGATGTCGAGGAGAGTCACGCGCAGGATATAAACGGAGCTTGAAAGGCCGTCCGCGTCCGTCCCGGCGTCGCCGGGGGAATCCGGTTTGACCAGGTGCAGGCCCCGCCGTCTTTCGTCGGGGGATGCGCCGGGGATCCCCTGAGGGAGATCTTCCAGTTTTTCCGCCATTTCCTGATGCAGGTCATCCAGAAGCTGCTCGATTTGGGGCAACAGTTCTATGCTTTTTTTTATTTCCTCCTCCTTGCCCGCGCTTTTCTGATTCAGCAGGTCGAGATTCTCTACCAGAAACTCCACGGCCTGGCCAACGGCGGTTATTTCCTGGAGGGGAAGGTCGCTGTCCTGCATCTCGTGGACTTCAAGGTTCCGCATCCATGCGTAGTGGTTGTCGAGGAGGAGGAGTATCCTGCTTCGCGCTTTGCCGGGGAGCTGGTCGGCGAAATAATTGTAGCCCCGTTTTACCCTGTTCCAGAGCTTTTTGCAATACCGGACAAAGTCGTTCCTCTGGTCTTCCGAAAAGAAGGGGATGTTTCTGTTTTCAAAAATGCGCTCCAAAACGGCTTCGGGATTTTCCTTGCGGTGGAAAAGCTCGTCCCGCATATAGGCTTCCACTTCCGTTTCCGTCATCGCGATGCCCAAATCCTCGAAAATGGCGTCAAGGCTTCCCGTTGCTCCGGCGGGGGCCGGTTGGCCGCGGTAACCCAGGTCGGAAACATCGACACGGGTTTCGCGCCACAGCCGGGTTTCTATTCCGAGTGTGACAAAATGCACGCGGTGGGATGAATCGAGAAATCCCCCAATGTGCAGGGGGGGCATCTTCAGAACGGGGCTTCCCGCATAGTAGTAGGCGTAGGCAATCTGCTCTTCAAGGGAAAACGCGAGGCCCAGGTCGTCGAAGGTTTTGAGAAAGCCTTTTTCCAGTTTCGCTATCCAGTCGTCTGAGGTTTTCATGAGTTCGCGGCGGCGTTTTCCGGGCAGGTGTTCCGCGGTGAATATGCCGCGCGTCCAGTCTTTTACTTCCATGAGAATCCCGTCCCCGAAACTGAAATCCCATTCCTTAAAGAGGGAGGTGAAATCAAAGGCCGTCACGGTGACAACGGCGTTCTGCATATTGAGCACATCATCCTTAAGGACTTTTTCGTTTGCGGGCTTATCCAGGATGATGCTGGAAGGGATGTTCTCATGCCCGAACAGCGTGTAGTAGATAAACAGGGAGTCGATTTTTCTTTGGACGGTTTTTTGGGGTACCGGGATCGCATCGCCCCCCCCGGGAACAGAAGCCGAAATGCTGCACTTCCAGGGCGCTACCAGGGACCAGCAGAAGGGGATAAATCTGTGGCCGGGTATGAGGAGGCTGCTTTTTGCTTCCTCCTCGGTGGGGGAGATAATAAAGCGGGCGTTTTGGAAGAAAAGGTGCCGGGGTTTGAAGGTATCAAAATCCTTTGAAAAGACCAGCCCGTTTGTTTCCAGGAGGTCCAAAAGGGCTTTTTCGGAAAAGCCGCTCGCGGAGGAAACAGCGGGGTTCCCGGCAATGTCCGCGAAAGAAAAATCCGTGGTTTGGTTCAGGATGAAATCCTCAACCTTTTTTTCCAGGTGCGTTTTTTTTGTCATAATTTTCCGTTACTCAAAAATATAGCGCAGACTTTCTGATATTCAGGAATTATAATTGCGAAATCCTTTTTTTTCAAGGTTTTCCGCCTTGCTTTCGACTTCCGCCTCCATTGCCTGCCTGTACCTTCCCAGCCAGTAGGCCGCGGGTTCGTTAAAAAGGGCTATGATGCGCAGGGCGAGAAGCCCGGCGTTCTTTGCCCCGTTGACGGCGACGGTGGCCACGGGAACGCCGCCGGGCATTTGTATGATCGACAGCATGGAGTCAAGGCCGCAGAACGCGGAGGTTTTTATGGGCACGCCTATGACCGGAAGCATGGTGAGCGCGGCTGTCATTCCCGGAAGGTGGGCGGCGCCTCCCGCGCCGGCGATGATGACTTTGAGTCCCCGTTCTTGCGCTGTTTCCGCGTAACGGACAAGCCGCCGCGGCGTTCTGTGCGCGGAGACGATAGTGAGTTCGCAGGCAACGCCGGCTTCGTTTAAAACCTCAGCCGCGTCCTTCATGACGGGAAGGTCCGAATCGCTGCCCATGATAATTCCCACCAGGGCTTGGCTCATAGTGTTCCTCCTGCCCGGATGCGGGCGCATTCGGGATTTCCTGTTATTTTCAGCACGGATCTTGCGTACTGCGCCTTTTCAAGGGCCTCCTCCAGCGTTGCGGCTGTTATGGTGAAGTGGCCCATCTTGCGGAAAGGCCGCGCCTGGGTTTTGCCGTACAGGTGGAGGGAAAGGCCGGGAACGCTCAACGCCTCATGCAGCCCCTCGATGGCCGGCTGGCCCGCGCCGCCGGGCTGGCCCAAAAGGTTCAGCATAACGGCCGGCCGCAGAAGGGCGGCGTCTCCCAGGGGCAGTCCGGCCACGGCCCTGACATGCTGTTCGAACTGGCAGGTAACGCAGGCCTCCATTGTGTAATGCCCCGAGTTGTGGGGCCGAGGCGCCACTTCGTTTAAAAGTATCCGGCCCTGTTTGTCCAGAAAAAGTTCCACCCCAAAGATGCCCACCCCGTCCAGGGCCGCCACGGCGGCGAGGGCAATCTGGCGCGCCGTTGCCGCGGTTTTTTCGTCTATGCGGGCCGGGGCGATTACGGTGTCGCAGATATTGTGTTCGGGGTTGAAAGCCATTTCGACCACGGGATAGACGGCCAGGCAGCCGTCCGCGCCCCTTGCCGCCATAACGGCGAGTTCCTTTTCTATGTCCACCATTTCCTCAAAAAACGAGGGGACGGGGAGAGGCGCGTCGGCGGCGCTTTGGAGGATCCGGACGCCCCGGCCGTCGTAGCCTTCCCGCCGCGCCTTCTGGACAAGGGGGAATTTCCTTTTTGCGCGCTCCTCGGCATCCTCGAAAAAGGCCGCAACGGGAATTCCTTTTTCCGCGAAAAGCCGTTTTTGCAGGAGTTTGTCCTGAATGGTTTTCAGGGTGGCGGGCGAGGGAAAAACCGGCGTCCCCTCCATTGCCTGGAGGGCATCGGCATTGACATGCTCGATTTCGTATGTCAGGACATCGGCGGCCCCGGCAAGCGCCGCGAGGGCTTTCGCGTCTTTCAGGTTTCCTTTTATAAAAATATCCGCCAGGCTTTCCGCCGGGGCGCCTTCCCCGTCAAGGACGGCAAAGCGAAACCCGAGTTTTTTCGCGCGGTAAATCATCATCCGGCCAAGCTGCCCGCCGCCGATGATGCCGATTGTCCGGGGAAGGGGGCGCAGTGTCATATAGCGTGTAGTATAGCGAAGAAACGCCCGCAGTTCAACTCGCGGGCTCGTTTTCCCAGCAATTCCGATTTCGGAAAAATTCAAGGCTTAGTATGGCCTCAACAGGGGATAGTAGCGACGCTTTTTCATTTTGGGCGTGTTTTTGTTTCGTGAGGTTGTTCCAAAACCCGAGAAGCCCGTGGGGCGCAAGGGATTGCAGCGGAAATCCCGCAAGCCCCGCAGGGGCTGAGGAATTGCAGCGGAAAGCCCGGTTTTTGG
>JAISXE010000340.1 GCA_031270615.1 Spirochaetia bacterium | reverse complement strand
CGGATCTGGTGGTGGAGATCCTTTCCCCGTCCACGCTCAAAATGGATTTGCTTTATAAGCTCAACAAATACCTTGAGGCGGGGGTGGGGGAATACTGGATCATTGACCCGGAGGAAAAGACCGTGTCCGTGAATGTTTTGAAGGATGGCCGCTACGTCCTTTTCCAGTACGCCGCGCAGGCAGCGCTGCGCTCCGCCGCGATTCCCGGTTTCACGCTTGAGGTGAAAAGCATTTTCCCCGACTAAGGGCTTGTCCCTAAATAATTCCCCGCCTTGCACAACAGAATAAGAGAAACCGAAAGACCTCACTGACCACACAGCACGGACCACCCAGACAGATTTTTTTTCAATAGAGTTGTTTAGAAACCCCGGTTTTTTGTCTGTCTTTGTCAGCGCAGTCCGTGGTAAATTTTTGCCTTTGTGTACTATGCGTTATTTAAGGATAGGCTCTAAGCCCTTTCGCGTCATTTCTCCGCGCGGAACAATTCCGCGGGGAAGAGGATTTTGAGCGCCTCAAGGATGGTCTGGGCGAAAAAAAACCGCGTGGCCGACGTGACTTCTTTCGGAAGCTCCTCAAGATCGTCAGCGTTTTCCCCGGGGAGCAGGACGCTCTTCATGCCGTTCCTGTGGGCCGCGAGGACTTTTTCCTTTATGCCGCCCACGGGCAGTACCCGGCCGGCAAGGGTAATCTCGCCCGTCATGGCAAAGCCGGGGCCTACCGTAATCCCCGACAGGGCGGAAAGCACGGCCGCCGTTATGGTGACGCCCGCCGAAGGGCCGTCTTTGGGGATGGCACCTTCCGGCACATGGACGTGGATGTCCTTGCCCTGGTAAAAATCCGGGGAGAGCTTGAAGGCGCCCGCGTGGGATTTCAGGTAGGAAAAGGCGGTAAGGGCGCTCTCCTTCATGACATCGCCCAGGTGCCCCGTCAGGATAAGGCCTGTGGGGCCGTCAAAGACCGCTGCCTCCACCGGCAGGAGCGTCCCGCCCAGCTCCGTCCAGGCAAGGCCGTAGGCAAGCCCCACCCAGCTTCCCTGGTACAGTTTGTCCCGTTTGAATTTGGGGTTTCCCAGGTAGCGGTGGACGCTTTTCGCGCCCAGGGTCACGGAAAAAGCTTCGGCGGGGGAGGGTTCCTCCGCTGCCTGCGGGACAGGGTTTTCCGTCTGCCCGGACGCGGCGGCGGCCGGGCTTTCCCCGGGGAGGACCTGGCGTCCATCGAAGGCGGCCGGGGGCAGGCGGCCCTTGCTCACCGCCTCGCGGGCGATCTTGCGTATAACGTGGGCGATTTCCCGTTCCAGGCCGCGCACGCCCGATTCCATGGTGTAGCTGTGGATTATCTCGCGTATGGCCTCCGCCTTGAACCTGATGTTCGCCCAGGCAAGGCCGTTTTCGGCAATCTGCCGGGGCAGGAGGAATCCTTCGGCGATTTTCAGTTTTTCGTATTCGGTGTAGCCGGGAATCTCGATAACCTCCATCCGGTCGCGCAGGGCGTAGGGTATCTTGTGGAGGGAGTTCGCGGTCGTTATGAACATGACATCCGACAAATCGTAGGAGACTTCCAGGTAGTGGTCCATGAAAGAGGAGTTTTGCTGGGGGTCAAGCACCTCAAGCAGGGCGGAAGCCGGGTCTCCCCGGAAGTCGCTGGACATTTTGTCGATTTCGTCCAGAAGAAACACGGGGTTGCGGCTTGTGGACTTTCGCATGGACTGCAGAATCTTGCCCGGCAGGGCACCCACATAGGTTTTCCGGTGGCCCCGGATCTCGGCCTCGTCTCGTACCCCGCCCAGGGACATGCGCACGAAATTCCTCCCCAGGCAGCGGGCCACCGAGCGGCCCAGGGAGGTCTTTCCCGTTCCCGGCGGCCCTGCCAGGCAGAGGATGGGGCCTTTTACTTTTTCCTTGAGCTGGCGCACGGCGATAAAATCGAGGATGCGGTCTTTGGGTTTTTTCAGGCCATAGTGGTCCTCGTCCATAATGCGGGAGGCCGCTTCGATATCGCGGTTGTCCTCGGTTTTTTCGTTCCAGGGAAGATCGATAAACCATTCGGCGTAGGTGCGCAGGATTCCCGCCTCGGGGGAAAATATCTGGAGTTTTTCCAGCCGATGCACTTCCTTCAATACTTTTTCGTGCGCTTCAAGGGGTAGGTTTTTTTCTTTTATTTTTGTTTCCAGTTCCCTGACGCCCGTGGGGTCTTCCGGTTCCTGCCCAAGTTCCTTGTTGATTTCCTTTATCTGCTCGTGGAGGAAAAACTCCCGCTGGTTTTTTTCCATGCGCTTCTTCACTTTAAGGGAAATCTTCTGTTGGAGTTCGAGGATCTCGATTTCGCAGGATATCTCCCCGGCAAGCAGGTGGAGCCGCCGCTCAATATCCGCCTCGGCAAGCAGCTCCGTTCTTTTGTCGAGTTTGAACGGCACATGGGAGCAGACGAGGTCCACCAGCCTGTTGGGCTGCCTGTCCACCCTTTCTACGGCGGCCACGGCGTCCGCGGGGATCTTTTTGTTCAGGGCGGCGTAGGTTTTGAAGCTTTCCCCGACGGTCCGCATGAGGGATTTTATAAGGGGGGAAATTTCCTCCGCGCTGCGGATTTTTTTTGCTTCGACGCGGAAATATCCCTCCCTTTGCGTGTAGGTGGTAATGACAGCCCGATCCCTTCCTTCCACAAGCACGCGGATGCTTTCATCGGGGAGCCGTATGCTCTGCATGATGCAGCCGATACAGCCCGTTGTATGGAGGTCCTCTTCTTTGGGCTGGGAGTTCAGATTCTTCTGGGGCGCCAGGAAAATCCTGCGGTCCTCTGCCATAGCGGCGTCAATGGCCGCCCGCGTAAAACCGCCCGATGCAAACACGGGGGCGACCATCCCGGGAAAAACGACAATATCCCGAAGGGGGACAAGAGGCATATCCGGGCTGGACGCCCTTCCTATGGCCATATCAAACAATTTCATGCTGATTTCTTGCTTAACTGAATCTCCGGCCTTTCGCTTTTTTCGACGACATCCTTCGTTATGACAATCCGTTTTTCCCCCTTCATGGTGGGGATCTCGTACATGATATCGAGCATCAGGTCTTCCACGATGGCGCGGATTCCCCGCGCGCCGGTTTTGCGGCGTATCGCGAGCTGGGCGATGGCCTTTACCGCTTCCGGCTCAAAAACAAGGTCTACCCCGTCAAGCTGCAGCGTGGCCTGGTATTGTTTGATGACGGAGTTTTTGGGTTCCCAGATGATCCTTTCCAATTCCTTTTCGGTAAGCTCTTTCAGGGGGACGTTGATGGGCAGCCTGCCGACAAACTCGGGGATGAGGCCGAATTTGACCAGGTCGTCGGGATGCAGTTCCCGGAAAATCTCTTCCAGGTTCCTTTTGGCTTTTTCGTGCAGCGCCGCGCCGAAACCCATAGGGTGCTGGGAAACCCGTGCCTCGATAATCCTGTCAAGGCCGACGAAGGCGCCGCCGCAGATAAACAGGATATTGCGGGTATCGATGCGCAGCATTTCCTGGTTCGGATGTTTGCGCCCGCCCTGGGGCGGCACGTTGGCGAGGGTGCCTTCGATGATTTTTAAAAGCGCCTGCTGGACGCCCTCGCCGGACACGTCCCGCGTTATGGAAACATTCTCGCCCTTGCGGGCTATCTTGTCGATTTCGTCGATGTACACGATGCCCCGCTCGGCGGCGGCGATATTGTTTCCCGCGTTCTGTATGAGCTTCAAAAGGATGTTTTCCACGTCCTCGCCCACATAGCCGGCCTCGGTAAGGGTTGTCGCATCGGCAATGGCAAAAGGCACTTTGAGTTTTTTCGCGAGGGTTTTCGCCAGGAGGGTTTTCCCCGTGCCGGTCGGACCGATGATAAGGACGTTGGCTTTTTCCAGTTCCACCTCGTCCTTCAGCTTTGTCTGGGAAAGGGAAATCCTGCGGTAGTGGTTGTAAACAGCGACGGACAGGACCTTCTTTGAATAATCCTGGCCGATGACATACTGGTCAAGGAAATCCTTGATCTCGCGCGGGTTGGGGATGTTTTCCAGATATTCCCCGGTAAGGACATCCTCCTCGTCGTCCAGGATCTTTTGGCACACATCGACGCACTCGTCGCAGATATATACCCCCGGACCGGCAATAAGCCGCCGGGCAAAATCCGCGCTTTTCCCGCAGAAGGAGCACACTTTTGCCGGATCATTTCGGGTCTTGCTCATTTTTTTCCCTCTTCATAACCTTGTCCGCCAATCCGTACGCAACGGCTTCGTCGGAGGACATGAAAAAGTCCCTCTCCAAATCCCCGGCCACCTTTTCGCTTGTCTTCCCCGTATGAAAGGCAAAGTAATCTATCGTAAGTTTCTTGAGGCGGATGATTTCCTTTGCCTGCACCTTGATATCGGAAACCTGCCCCTGGACCCCGCCCCAGGGCTGGTGGATGAGCAGCCGCGAGGAGGGAAGGACAAAACGTTTTCCCTGCGTGCCGCAGGCCAGAATCAGGGCCGCCATTGACGCCGCCTGCCCCATGCAGATGGTCTGCACATCCGGCTTGATGTACTGAATCGTGTCGTAAATCGCCAGACCCGCCGTCACCGATCCGCCGGGGGAGTTTATATACAGGCTTATGTCCCTCTCCGGGTCCTGGGATTCCAGGAAAAGAAGCTGGGCGACCACGAGATCGGCCGTCAAATCCACGATTTCCCCGTCGATGAAGACGATGCGGTCTTTGAGGAGCCGCGAATAAATATCGTAGGAGCGTTCATTGCCTCCCGTCTGCTCTATGACAATGGGAACAAGGCCGTGCATTTTCTCGTTCAAGGCTGGCCACCCCCCACGGCGTCCGTAAAACTCATTTCCCTGCCCGCCGTAAAAGTATTCTGCTCAAGAAGCTGGTCGAAAAGTTTCTTTTCCTGCGCGTCGTGCCGCGCCGTGTCGATAAGGTTGTTTTTTGTGTAATAGTCTTTCATGTCGTCAAAGGATACCGAGCTGCCTTTGATCTGTTCTCTGAAAAAATCGTCCATCGCTTCGTCGGACACCTCGATTTTTTCGTTTTCGATCATTTTATTGATGCACAACTGCATCTTCAGGCTTGTTTCCGCCCTGGGCCGCCACTCCTCGAACAGCGAGTCTTTCGGCGTTCCCTGGGAGGCGAGAACCCGCTCAAGCTCTTCCTCGCGGAGGCGATGCCGCCCGGCGAATTGCCGCCAAAGGCGTTCCAGCTCCGCGCGGACCATGCTTTCGGGAAGGTCCATCGTCGAGTTTTGCACGACCTGGTTCATGAGGGCTTCAACCGTCATGGCGCGTGTCCTGGCCGCCGCGACATCCTGGAGGCGCTTGTCAATATCGGCTTTCAGGTCTTCCAGGGTGTTGTAAGAATCGCTGATGTCCTGCGCCAGCTCGTCGTTGAGTTCCGGCCTTTTTTTCTCGCGCAGGCCCGTCAATTCCAAAGCGATTTTTTTTGTTTTTCCCGCAAGGTCCTTGTTGCCGTGGTCCTCAGGAAAGGTTTTCGTGATGGTTTTCGTTTCGCCTTTTTTCATCCCGTCAAGTTCGAGGTCAAGGCCGTAGATATCGTTTCCGGCGCCCACAACCAGGGGTATATCCTTTTTCCGGGTATTCGGGATTTCCGCCCCCGCCTCGTCAAGTTCCCAATAGGCAAGCGTCGCCGTATTATCCTTTTCCGCGGCCCCGTCTTTTTCCACGATGAAGGAGTTCTGCTCCACGAGAACCTCAAGTTCCCGTTTCTGGTCATCCCCGGTAATTTTAACGGAAGGCTTCTCGACAGTAAGTCCCGTATAAGGCCCCAGCTCTACCGTGGGAAAAATGTCGTAGGCAACGGTAAAGCAGAAATCCTGATCGAGGCCGAGCTTGTAGTCCTCCTGAAGCTCGGGCACCATATAGGGAAGGGGTTTTTCCTCGATGTCCTGGAAAACGGTTTTCAGGCTGTCCTCGATGATTTTCTGCACGACCTCGGCCTTGAGGCTGTCCCCGTACTTGCGTTCCAGCACCGCCACGGGCACTTTGCCTTTGCGGAATCCCGGAAGCTGTATTTTTTTTGAGTAGTCGCTGAGGAGTTTGCTGTACTCTTCCGCCGCGGCCTCTTTCTCGATGGTGAGGGTGAGTTTAACCCGCGAGTGTTCAAGGTGGGTGATTTCTTTGTTTTTTATCACGGCTTTCGTCCTTATCGTTTTTGTATACCGGCGGTTCCGCAAAATGACCGCCCATTGCCCCGCCCCCGGCAAATCGGAAAAAAAAGGCGACCTTTAGCCAGATCGCCTGCGAAATAAAGCGGGAAACGGGACTTGAACCCGCGACATCCACCTTGGCAAGGTGGAGCTCTACCACTGAGCTATTCCCGCAAAATACAGGTGGCGCATTCCCAGGCCAGCGGCCTCCAGGCCTCGACATCGTGTCTCGGCCTTCCGGCCCGCCTGCGGGCGCTGGCGGCGCGCGTCCATGCGCGCCTTTCGCTTCGCGCGCGCCCTCCGTTTCGACTCCCTTCTCTCTTTGCGAGAGAAGGGAGTCGAACCCTTACGCCTAGGCACCAGATCCTAAGTCTGGCGTGTCTGCCAGTTTCACCACTCTCGCAGATGTTATATAAAAAAGAGCCTTTTGTCAAGACTTTTTCGTGCAGATCAATCATATACAAGTTCCGCATTCTGTGTCAAGCGGCAGCGATTCTCAGGATCGCATGGCGCGCCTTTATTGGAAAACGCGGGGGCTGTCAGTGGGGAAAAAAACTCGCTCTAGCGCGCAGGCGCGCGGCTGCCACCGCCGGCCGGGGCAAAGCCCTGGCAAACTTTGTCTGCGGCTCAGGGGTTTTCCTTCTTTGGCTGATTCCCTGCCTGGATCGGTGCGAATGTTTTTTTGAAGTATTCAATGAGGGCCGCGCGGATCTCCGCGAAGGGGAGGGGCGTCGTGAAACCTGCGGCGTTTTTGTGCCCGCCGCCGCCGAAATCGCGGCAGATCCTGCCCACATCGATGGCATCCTGCGAGCGGAGGCTTACCGCCGTTTTTCCCTCGGCTTCCTCGCGGATAAAGGCCAGGGCCTCGCAGCCTTCGGTGGCAAGAAGAAGCTGGTACACGGTATCCGTCTGCCGGTGTTCGCCCTGGAAACGGCGGGCGTGTTCCAAAAGCTCATGCACGAAAATGAGGCGGCCGCCGTGGAAAATTTCCATGGTTTTCAGCGCGTCGGCGATAAAGGCGCGGGATTCGCGGCTGTAGCTTCCGTGGGTTTCGCGGTAAATCCGCTTCGGCGTGATTCCCTTCCCTGCCAGGCGGGAAAGCATTCGCAAAACATCCTCGGCCTCGTTTTCCAGGTGGCGGAAGAAACCCGTGTCCGTGGAAAAACCGCTGAAAATCAGATGGGCCTCCTCCCGGGTCGGCTCCCCGCCGCAGGCTTCGATGATTTTCTGCACAAGAAGGGTAACGCAGGGGGCCGACGTCACAAGGTAGCGGATATCCCCGAAGAAGGGATCCCCTGAGGGGTGGTGGTCGATGACGGCGATCTCCCTTCCGCCAATATCCTGAGCAAGATCCCCGATCCTTTCCAGGGCCGCGCAGTCAAGCACAATGACGCCGGCGGGAATATCCTTCAATTCAGGCGGTATCCGCTTCGCGAAACGCCCCTCGTGGTGGCGTATCTCCTTCCTGTCGAAGGGCCCGGCGGAAAAAAGAAAAGCCTCTTTCCCGCGCCTTCCCAGGAATGACGCCATCACAAGCTGCGAGCCGAGGCAGTCGCCGTCCGGTTCCTTGTGCCCAATCACAAAATACGTTTTATATTTGTCAAGAAATTCAATAAGCCGCCGGGGCACATCCTCTAAAGCCATAGCCACATCCTTACTGTAAAATTTCGCGAAATTTCGCGCGGCGTGTCCGGCAAGCCGGGCCGACAAACACGCTGCTAATGAAAGACAAGAAGCTCCTTCTGCGGGGTTTTCCCGGAAACAAAAGGCCGCCCCTCTTTTATAATAACGTTTATTTCGCTCCTCATGCCGTAATCCGCGAAATATATGCCTGGTTCCACGGAAAAACAGGAACCTTCAAGGAGGAGCCTGCTGTCGGGGAATTCCACCGAATCGAGGTTGACCCCGCATCCATGCACCCTTGTGTCGATGCCGTGGCCCGTCCTGTGCCGCAAAGCCCCCCCGTATCCCGCCCCGGCAAGAACGGCGCGGACATGGGCGTCCACATCCATGCCCCGCACGGGCCTTCCCGCCTCCAGCGCGGAAGCGATAAAAGCGACGGCGGCGTCCCGCGCCCCCGCGAGAACCGCGAAATCTTTTTTCATGCGGGGAAGGGGGTCCTTCCCGGTAAAACCCACCCAGGAAATATCGGCGTACACCGCGCCGGAAGCCTTCTTTTTTGCCCAAATGTCAAACTGGACGATCTGGTCCCTGCCGATAGGGCTGCCCCTGCCCGCGATGCCGTGATGGGGGTTCCCCGAATTGGGGCCTGCGGCGACAATCAGGCCGGGGCTGCGGTTCAGCGAGGCTTTTTCGAGCTCTTCGGCAATCCAGGAAAGAACCGCCCCCTCGAAAACCCGGCCTCCGTCCATGGCGCGTTCGAGGCGCGCCCACACCGTTTCGATGATGGCGTACAGGCAGGAAGCGGCCTCCCGGTGCGACTCAAAACCCCGATCATCCAAAAGGCCGAGAAACCTCTGCAAAAGAACGGCTGAGGAAGCAAGCCGGAAACCGAGGCTTTGCAGAAACACCGCCGTCCCGTGATCAAGAAACGACAGAACGGGAAGCTCCCCGGAGAACTGGCAGGCCAGTTCCCTGCCGCCCAGCCGGGGAAGAACCCGGCTCCTCAAAGCCGAGGCAAGGGCTTCCCGCGAGTAATACTCCAGGGTCTCGCCAGGGATGTCCGCAAGGATATCCGGCTCAATGCTGTGCACGATTTTCAGCGCCTGCCCTTCGGCAAAAACAAAATAGTACCAGGGCCGCGTGTTTTTCGACACCGCAGGCTGGTCCTTCCCCCGAATGCCCCCAAGGATGGACAGGGATAAAGTGTCCCTGCCGTGGAGGGTTGAAAAAAGCCATCCGCCCAGGTTTTCCCGGAGGATGGCCTCTTTCATTTTTTCAGGGGACACGTTTTTTTCAGTATTCCAGCGCGGGCTCTTCCACATTAAAGGGCGCGGTATCCTGATTCGGGTTTATCATCCCGTATGAAATATCGCGCATATCCTCCTTCAGGAAAAGCCGCACATGGGAAAATTTGCCCTCGTTCCAGAAAACAATCATATAGGGATATGCCGGCTGGTTGCCCCTGATTATCTCTCCCTTGGCCTGGACGCCGTTTTTTGTCGCCGACTGGCTGAACCACTTGAGCGGCAGATAGGTAGTGGCGTAGGACATTCTGCTGGTTATATACAGCACCTTCCACCCCAGGGTATGGGGATAGATTTTTTCAATCAGAAAAGACCGGGCATAGTAGGGGGACTCATCCGCGCAGACCTTAGCGGAAACCATGACAAACATAATGGCCAATACGGCGCCAAGTTTTTTCATTACCATCACCTCCAAACAATACAGTTAATAAGTCTTATTATAGCGGAAAAATTCAAGGAATTCAAGAGTCGGTTTTTGCCCTGGCAAAAATCGCCATTGGGAATCAAGTTTGAAGAGAAGAATTTGGGCGCCTCCCCGGCGCCGCGCGCCGGGGCCGGGCTTTCCGCTCCAATCTTTTTTGCGGCCTTGCCGCAAAAAAGGATTTCCGCTGCAATCCCTGGCGCATAGGCCAGCAGTATTTTTGTATCCGTGTAGCGGGTACAAAAATACGACCAGCCGGGCTTTCCGGGGGTTCCGCCCTTCGCGGTTGCTTCGCACACCGCTCCGGGCCGCTTCGCGCCCCTCCAATCCCTTGTGCCCCACGGGTTATTTGCGCTTGGCGCAACAAAATTTTATATAGTGATGGTAAGTGCTGTTGCCCTGGAGAACAATGCCAGCAGGAAAGACTATCGTATGGCGGTAGGCTTGAGTTCGATGTTATTTTGTAATAGCTCTTTGCATATCCTCCGACAAACAGGAAATGTCAATCGTTTTATCGTCATAAGCAGCTTTCACGATATTTTTAACTTCTGTTCTTGAAATGATAGTATGAGCATTTTTGGAGAGCAAGTCAATTATAATTTGTGCAAAAAGCCCCAGCGATGGATATTTAAGGTCAACTACTTCACGGTGAGTGTCTGACAACCCTTCCGCAAAGGTATCACCGGGACTTGCGCTAATAGAAAGCTGTTTTGTAAGAATGGTTTCTTTTGGAATTAAAACCAAATCCATTTTTTCAAATTTCGTTGCATTTTTTGAGATCGCAAGAGCGAGGACCGCATCGTTGAGATCATTTTTACTGCCA
>JAISXE010000306.1 GCA_031270615.1 Spirochaetia bacterium | reverse complement strand
ATCATCAAACCCCGGCCCGCCTTCCGCGCCAGTTGAAACACCGTTTCCGTTTTCCCGGTTCCCGGATCGCCGTAAAAAAGACAGGCGATGCCCCCGCGCAGGCCTCTTTCGGCAAGCCTCCCGATAATCTTTTTGAAGTTTTCCTGCTCCAGAAAACTCCCAAGCTGTTTGACTTTTTCCTCCACTCCGGGATTGTAAAACATGGCTTTCTTTTTTATGCCCGTGGCGGGGAAAAACCCTTTTGGGTTTTTCCCCGCCTGCGTCTTCTTGTTCATAAACTCATCAAGAATCGTGTCCGTGGCCTTTTCCGTCAAAACGAATTCCCCGTAAAAAGCGAAACCCTCGTGGTTGGCGTTTTCGATAAGCCCGAGCTCCTGCAGGCAATGGTTGCCCGTTTCCAGGGGGTATATCAGTTGGGCCTCTATAAGGCTGCCATGTATTTCGTCTTCAAACAATTCCGAGATTTGCTGCAAGGTAACGCCCTGTTGGCTGCCCATGTTTCTGGAACAAAAAAACAACAGCAGGTTGCGATCCAGGGTGTCTAATTTCAGGCCGTTTATTTTTTGGATAAACCCGAGATGGGGATTCTCGTCCATAAGCGAATCAAGGGTGCGTATGAAATCGACAAAGAGCATCTCGCTGCTGAAACGCGCTTCGAACACGGTCCTCAGTTCAGAGAAAAATTTGGTGGCAGAGAGGATTTTACGGCTTTTCGGCTTGATCGGCTCCCCCTTCCGAAGGGAAAATATAATATCGCTCGGCACGATATAGTCGGGCATTGATTGGGTGCCGAAGTGTTTGGCAACGGTAACGTATTTGCGTTTCGCCAGTTCCTCGATCTCGTCCATATATTCCAGATATTTGCATTTGCCGCACTTCAGCGAATTTAACAGGGACTCATCGGCGGGCAGGTTGTAGTGGTTCTTCAAAAAGCTCGTGTCGAGAATATGCGCGAAAAGGGCCGCCTGGAGGTGGCTTATTTCCATTTCGCGCGCGACATGCTCAAGCTGCGGCGCGGCTTCTTCAAAGAACGCTTCGTCAAGGCCAGACCCTTTGGACAGTTCCAGGATTCGCGCGATGTCCCGCAAAAGTCCCGGCTGCCCGCCACGGGCGTTTTCTTCGCTCTTGTCACTCATCGTTTCATGCCTCCTTAGTTTTATTTATATAGAGGTGCTTAGAAACCTCTGTTTCCAAACAACGTCTCTCCAAAAACACCAATGCCAACGAGTCAACTTGTAAGTAGCAGGGTATCGGCGTTTACCCTCGCTATATAGAATTAGATTGCGCGAAGCGCAAAAAGCCCATGGGGCACAAGGGATAGAAGCGGAAATCCTTTTGGCGCAGCCAAAAAATTGGAGCGGATAGCCCGGCTGGTCGCAATTTTCTTTAAGGCCGTACAAGCGGGCCGTGGGCGAAGCCCCGTGTTGGTAAAGCAAAACGGTCTGCCGCCCATGCAACCTGGGTTTTTTGCGCCTGGGGGCGCAAAAAATGTGCCAAAATGATCAATGCGATTGAGAAAAGTAAACGCCGATGCCCTGACTTGTTGACAGTGGTGCTTCCCCCGGTCGCGCTTTTTATGGTAGCCTCATGTCTGGAGGGAAAAATTGGAGCGCCCAGCAAGGGAAACTGCCCAATCCGGGCAGGCGGAACGAGGTCTTGTCTTCAACATCCAACGCTACTCCATCCACGACGGGCCGGGCATCCGCACGATTGTGTTTCTGAAAGGCTGCCCGCTGCGCTGCAAATGGTGTTCCAACCCGGAAGGCATGGATTTCTTCCCGGTGCTGTCGTATAACAAAAGCATGTGCAGGAAGTGCGGGCGCTGTGTCGGCCTGTGCCCCCGGGGCGCCCTGGGCCTGGCGGACACAAAAGATCGGGTGGTCATCCAAAGGGCTTCGTGTGACTGCTGCGGGGAATGCGCCGCGGCGTGCCCCGCCGACGCCTTAAAGGTTTTCGGAAAATCCATGAGCGCACGGGAAGTCCTGGACGATGTGGCAAAGGACGCGGCGTTCTACAGGCGCTCCGGCGGCGGCCTGACGCTGGGCGGCGGCGAACCCCTTGCCAGTCCTGGTTTTGCCCGTGCCCTGCTTGAGCGGGCAAAAAAAGACCACGGGCTTGATACCGCGATGGAAACCTCGTTCTTCGCGCCCCCTGGGATAGTTGACAAAATTACTCAATTTGTGGATCATTTACTTGTGGACATAAAACTGGCGGACAGTTCCCGGCACCGGGAAGCCGCGGGAGTCGACAACGGCCTTATCTTGGACAATATCCGGCGCGCCGCCGCGCAAAGGCCTGCCGGAACCATGCTGCTCCGCTTTCCGATGATTCCCGGCGTCAACGACGATGGGGAAAACATAAGCGCGGTGGCGGAATTCATCACGGGCCTGCCCCAGGGCCTGCCCCTGGAGGTATTGCCCTACCATGAGTTCGGCAGGGGAAAGTTCGGCAATCTGGATCGGGAGTATCCCCTGGCTGGTTGCGGCATGGCCGCGCCGGGAAAAGAATCCGTGGAGGCGCTTGAGGAGGTTTTCCGGCGGAAAGGGGTGCGGGTAGTACATTCATAAAGTATTTGAGCCTGTTCCAAAAACCCCAGGGGATTTCCTCCTTGCGGTGATCCGGGGGCGTTACGGGGGTGGCAAACCCCCGTAGAGGGGGGCAGCGGAAGACCGCAGGGCTGGAGCGTGGGGGGAGGCTTCCCCCCCTAAACAGGGTTTTGGAAGAGGCTCATTTGTTTCAAAGGAGGGATGATATGACGGAGCGTGTAAAAAGACTCAGGGACAGGACAGTGGCGGCCCGGCCTTTTGTGTGCGGGGCGCGCGGAAAGATTATTACCGAATCCTACAGGGCCTCCGCGGGAGAACCTCCCGTCATGCGGCGGGCCCTGGCGCTGCGCGATATTCTGGCGAAAATGCCGGTGGTTATTGACGAGGAGGAGCTTATCGTGGGCAACCACGCGAGCGGCATAAACGGGGCGCCCCTTTTCCCTGAGTTCAGCATTGAATTCCTGGTGCGCGAAATGGACGAGTTCGCGAAGCGGCCCTATGACTATTTTGATGTTTCCGAAGAAACGAAAAACACCATCAGGGAAATCGCCCCTTTTTGGCGGGGCCAGACCCATGAGGACAGGGTCGTCAGCGTGACGCGCAGGGTTCTTCCCCAAGAGGTTTTGCCCGCGTGGGAAGAAGGCCCCTTCCGCCTAAACGACATTCTTTACAACGGCGTGCGGAAATCGGCCGGCGACGGCCATGTCATACCCGACTATTTCCGGCTGATGGACAGGGGGATACCCGGCGTCATCGCCGAGGCAAAAGCAGCCCTTGAAAAACTGGATTACCAGTACGATACCGAGGCCTTCAAGAAAAAGATTTTTCTCGACGCGGTTCTCATCAGTTTTCAGGCAGTGGCGGACTGGTTCCGGCGTTTTGCCGCGGAAGCGGAAAAACTCGCCTCGCGGGCGGCGCGGCCGGAGAACCGCGCGGGCATGGAAGCGGCGGCGAAAGCATGCGCGAATCTCGCCGAACGCCCCCCGCTCAGTTTCCACGAGGCAATCCAACTGGCGTATTTTATCCACCTGCTCCTCCATATCGAAAGTAACGGGCATTCGGTTTCCCTGGGCCGCATCGACCAGTACCTGCATCCCTTTTACCAAAAAGACCGGGAAGCAGGCATCCTGACGGATGATCTGGCGCTGGAATTCATCGACTGCATGTATGTCAAGATAAGCAAGTTCAACAAGGTGCGGCCCTGGCCGGAAACGCGGAACAAAAGCGGCGCGCCGATGTTTATGACCGTTACCCTGGGCGGGCAGACCCGCGACGGCAAAGACGCCGCCAACCGCCTTACGGAGCTGTTCTTAACCGCGCTGGCGGACACCCGCCTGCCGCAGCCCACGCCCGTTGTCCGGGTGGCGCCATCAACGTCGCAGGACCTTCTGGTCCACGCCAGCAAGGTCCTTCTGGAACACGGCGGCGGCCTTCCCGCTTTCTTTTCCGACGAGACAATCATCGCGGCCCTGACGCGCATGGGGATATCCGTGGAAGACGCGCGGGAATACGGGATCGGCGGCTGTTCCGAGGCGGTAATTCCGGGGAAAAGCCTCTCCTTTACCGGCGGGGACTGCTATTTCAATTTTGTCAAACTCCTGGAGGTTATTCTGCACGAGGGCAGGAATCCCAGAACCGGGCTGCAAATACGCAAAGGCAGGGCGCTTGAAGAGTACGCCTCCATCGGCGACATTATCGAGGAGTTCCGCAGGGAGCTTGCCTTTTACGTTGGCCTCGTGGTGCAGCTCACGGGCATCACCTCCTGGGTGGACGCGGAGCTGAATCCGACGCCCTTCACCTCGGGCGTTATGGCCTACAGAATCGGCCTGGGCAAATGCGCGTCCGAAGGCGGCGGCCCCAACGCCGCGTATTCCCACACGATACTTCAGGGGCACGGCACGGGGGACGTTTCCAACGCCCTGTACGCCATGGACCGGCTTGTCTTCCAAAGCGGGGAAATAAGCCTGCGGCAGTTTGTGGAAATCCTGGATCAGAACTGGCAAACGGAGCAGGGGAGGGTGCTGAAAGACAAAGTGCGGAAAATCCCCAAATACGGCAACGACATCGACGAGGTGGACAAATACGCCGTTCTGGTTTCCAATATCTTTGCCGATGAAACGGAAAAATACACCCCCTACCGGGGCGGTAAATTCGGCATTTCCCTCCAGGGGCTTACGGCCAATGTGCCGGAGGGCGAAACCACAGGAGCGACTCCCGACGGGCGGATCAGGGGCGAGGCGCTTTCCGACAATATTTCCCCCCACGCGGGCACGGACCTGAACGGGCCCACATCCACGCTCAAAAGCGTGTCCAAGGTGGATCACCCCAGGTTCGTAAACGGGAACATCCTGAATTTGCGCTTCCACCCCAGCGCGCTTACCGGCACATACGGGGACTTTGACATACTGAGGGGGCGGCGCTTCGCCGACATGATTCAGACCTATCTTGTTGACTTGGGGGGGAACCAGGTGCAGTTCAATATTATTTCCGCCGACGCCCTGCGCGAGGCGCAGGCAAAACCGGAGGAAAACCAGGACCTGATTGTCAAGGTGGCGGGATACAGCGCCTACTTTGCATCCCTGGACAAAAGTTTGCAGGACCAGATCATCGAACGCACGGAGCATACGCTGTAGCCCCTATGGAAGACATAAAAAAACTTTTCCGCGAGAAATTCGCAGACGCGCGGGCAAAAATCGTAAAGTCTCCTTTGCGTATCTGCCCCCTGGGGGCGCATGTCGACCACCAGCACGGGCTTGTGACGGGCATGGCCCTGGACGCCAGCGTCAACATGATGTACTCGCCCAACGACCAGGGCTATGTGCGGATTCAAAGCCTCGATTTCCCCGACGAAGAATATTTTTCCATCGAGCACGCGCCGGAGATGATTCCCGGGTTCTGGGGAACCTATCTGCGCGGCGCGGTGCTTTCCCTTGGGCGTTCTTTCAAACTTAAGCGGGGCATAAACGCGGTCATACGCGGGCGGCTTCCCATTGGCGGGCTTTCTTCCTCGGCGGCTGTCACAACGGCGTATCTTCTCGCGCTGGCGGACGTGAACGGCCTTGCCATAGAAAAGACGGACCTTATCCGCTACAGCCACTGGGTTGAAAGGGAGTTTATCGGCCTTCATAACGGCATACTCGACCAGGCCGCCAATATCCTCAGCAGGAAGGACCAGCTTCTTTTTATGGACTGCCGCACGGAGGATTACAGCCTTATTCCCAGGAATCCGGCCCTTTCCGCCTTTGACGTGCTGGTGGTCTATTCGGGCATCAACAAAATCCTCATCAGCACGGATTACAACAACCGGGTCGACGAGTGCAAAGTCGCCGCATGGATATTGCAGGAAGCCTCTTCCGGCAGGGTCATGCCTTTCCGGGAGGTGCGCCTGCGCGACATAGACGAGGATGCCTACCGCGCCCACAGGGAGAGGCTTCCCGGGCGCTTCCGACGCCGGGCGGACCACTTTTTCTCGGAGAACAGGCGCGTGCGCGCGGGGATCGAATGCTGGAAGCAGGGCGACCTTGCCGGTTTCGGGAAACTTGTTTTTGAATCGGGGGAAAGCTCCATCCACCAGTACGAAAGCGGCGCCCCCCAGCTTATAACCATCTACGATATCCTGAAAAACGCTCCCGGGGTGTACGGCGCGCGGTTTTCCGGGGCGGGCTACCGGGGCTGCTGCATCGGCCTGAGCGACCCGGCATACCGGGATGAAATCCGGCGCAGAATCCACGATGTTTATCCGGTAAAGCACCCCGAGTTCAAGGATGTCTACCAGGTGCATTTCGCGGGCCTTGATGACGGGGCGCGCATCCTCGCGGATCCGCAAAGGTGAAGGCCCTTATCCTTGCCGCGGGCTACGCGACCCGCATGTACCCCCTGACGCGCGACACCCCAAAACCCCTTTTGGATATCGCGGGGCGGACCATTATTGACAGGCTTTTGGACAAACTGGAGGCGGTCCCCGAAATCGACGAATGCCTCGTTGTCTCGAACGCGAAGTTCCATGAGCGTTTCAAAAACTGGGCAGCGCGGAGAGCCTTCCCCCGCCCCCTGCTTGTTTTGAATGACGGCAGCACAAAGAACGACAACCGCCTCGGGGCCGTGGCGGATATCCGCCACGGCATCCACGAAAGAAAGATAAACGATGATCTCATGGTGCTCGCGGGCGACAATATTTTTGATTTCGCGCTTTCCGATTTTGCCGCGTTTTTCCGCTTAAAAGGCCGCGACTGCCTGAGCGCCCACGAGCTGGACGACGTGGGCCAGCTCCGGCGTACCGGCGTCATAGAAGTGGACGGGGAATGGAACGTGCTTTCGTTTGAGGAAAAGCCAAAAGAGCCAAAAACCCGCCTCGCCGTTCCCCCGTTTTACATCTACCGGCGCGATACCCTGCCGCTTTTTGACGCCTACCTGGAGGAAGGGCACAACGCGGACGCTCCGGGAAACTTCATCCCCTGGCTGCTCAAAAACAAGCCCGTGTCCGCTTTCTTTTTCAGCGGCAGGCGCTATGACATCGGCTCGCTTGAAACCTACGAGGCCCTCCGAAAAGCCTTTGACAAAGATCGTTTTTTATCTCATAATATTCCGTAAACGCTAAGTTTGTTGATTTAGGAAGTGTATGGTACCGATTACCGCCAAACGTCCGCTGGTGCTTGCGGTCGATGATATCGAAACCAATCTGATGATCCTTGAGGAAATCCTCAAGGACGATTACACCGTGATAACAGCCCGCGACGGAGTCGAGGCCCTCGAAACCCTGAAAAAAAGCGAAGTCCTTCCCAAAATCATCTTGCTCGACATAGTCATGCCCAAAATGAACGGCTACCAGCTTATGGAAATCCTGAAAGCGGACGGCAATTACAGCAAGATTCCCGTAATCGTCATTACCTCCTCAAACAACGAGGAGGTCGTCGCCCTCCAGACCGGCGCCAAAGATTTTATCCCCAAACCCTTCCAGCCGGAAATCGTCCACCTGCGCGTTAAAATCCAGATAGAGCTGAAAAACTACAGCGACAGCCTTGAAGTCATGGTGGCCGAAAAAACCGCCGAAGCGACCATGACCCTGGACAACGCCCTCCAGGGCCTCGCGAACGTCATCGAGCACCGGGACCTGGAATCGGGAAGCCATGTAAAAAGGACCCAGCTGTATATCGGGGCTTTGGTGCGTCACCTGATTGGCACCGGTTCCCTTTACGCGGAGGAACTCAAGGCCCTCCACCCCGGCACCATCGAAAAGGCAATGGCCCTCCACGACGTAGGCAAAATAGCGATCCCCGACCGGATACTCCTGAAGCCCGGCAAACTGGACCCCGATGAATATGAAATCATGAAAACCCACGCGATCCGGGGAAAGGAAATCATCGGCGAGCTTGGGGACATCAACTCCTCCATCTACCTCAAACACTGCCAGGACATCTGCTATGGCCACCATGAGCGCTGGGACGGCAAAGGCTATCCCCGGTGCCTGCGCGGCACGGAAATCCCTCTTTCCGCGCGGCTTGCGTCCCTGGCCGACGTGTACGACGCCCTTGTCTGCGTGCGCGTGTACAAAAAAGCCTTCTCCTACGGGGAGGCGATACGCATAATCACCGAAGGCAGGGGCACGCAGTTCGATCCTGTCCTTACCGACGCCCTTGCCGCAATCCATGACCAATTCAGGGAAATAGCCATTCACAATACCTGAAAAACCCCAATGCCCGACTTTTATGCGTGCCGGGGAATTTATAATTTTACTCCGATTCGGAATTTTGGCGCCTTTTTGGCGCTCCCGCGCCAAAAACCGGGCTTTCCGCTCCAATCTTTTTTGCGGCGGGGCCGCAAAAAAGGATTTCCGCTGCAATCCCTGGCGCAGGGGCGGCAGACCGTTCTGCGCTACCAACACGGGGCTTCGCCCACGGCCTGCTTGTACGGCCTCAAAGAAAATTGCGACCAGCCAGGTTGCATGGGCGAGCAACGATTTTGCTTTGCAAAATCGTGACCAGCCCCCTGGCGCAGGGTTGCACGCAGGGGAACCGCCTTTGGCGGTTCCCGCCAAAATGTTGCGCTCTGGGGCTGCAAGCATGTTCTGCGTTGCGGGAGGCGTTTGGTTTGCAAGCGTCTTTTGGTGACAAGGGCGCAACATTTTGACCCCATCCGGCACGCGT
>JAISXE010000287.1 GCA_031270615.1 Spirochaetia bacterium | reverse complement strand
GATTTCCGCTGCAATCCCTGGCGCCCCACGGGCTGACCTATGCCTTAACTTGTTGACATTGTATAGGAATAAAGTAAAGCACGCAAGTCCCCTTCCTGTCAAGCGATGTGCGGATTTATCGTTTTTTTTAATATTTAATTTTTTTTAATAAGTTGACAAAACGTAGAACACGGGGTATATTTTCCTGATTGCCCATGAAAAACAAAAGCCGTCCCGCGAAAAAATCCCCCCGGACCGCCTCCCCAAAAAAACAGGCGTCCTTCTCCCCCCGCGACCGGCAGGCGCTGGACTGCCTGAGGCCCGTCGTCGACGGGATCGCGGGACTTTTCGGGGAAAACTGCGAGGCGCTCCTGCACTCCTTTGAAAGCCCGGACAGGCCGGTTATCCATATCGCCAACGGGCACATAAGCGGTCGCGCGCCGGGCGCTCCCATAAGCGGCCTGGGGATGAAGATCCTCCAGGAGTCCTTCGGCGGGGAATGCCGCGCCGATGTGAGCGGCTGTTATTCTTCCCGGATGGCCGACGGGAAAACCCTCAGGTCTATCGCCGTTTTAATCAGGGGCGACTCGCGCAGGCCCATAGGGATGCTCTGCATCAGCCTGAACCTCAGCGCGCCCCTGGCAAGTTTTCTGGATGCCTTTGCCGAGAAGCCCCGGCAGGAAATCGCCGAAAACACCGGAAATTTTGCGGCCACTATCGAAGACCTTGTTGAAACCACCCTTCAGGGAACGATTTCCGCGATAAACAGCCGCGTTGGCATTCCCAACAGCGTAAAAAACAAAACGATTGTCCACGAGCTTGTCAGGAAAGGAATCTTCGGCATCCGCGGGGCAATCGACATTGTCGCGCGGGAATTGTCGGTTTCCCGTTACACGATTTATAATTATATACGCGAAAACAAATTTTTAACCAAAGAGGAATTACCATGAAAAAGACAGTTTCCAGTCCCCGCGCCCCCGCGGCCATTGGCCCCTACTCCCAGGCGGTTCAGGCGGGAGGTTTTCTGTACGTCTCGGGGCAGCTTCCCCTTGATGCTGCCACGGGAAAAATGCCGGAAGACATTTCCGCCCAGGCGGAGGCCTCCCTGCGGAACATAGGCTATATTCTGGAAGAGGCCGGCTACTCGCGGGGCGACGTGGTAAAGGCCACCGTGTTTCTTGCCGACATGAAGGATTTCGAGGCCGTCAACGCGGTCTACGCGGGTTTCTTCCAGGGCTGCGCCTTTCCCGCCCGCGCCGCCGTGCAGGTCGCGCGGCTTCCCAGGGACGCGCGCGTGGAAGTGGAAGCCGTCGCGTACAAGGAATAAGCGGAAGCCTTGTTTCCGGGCCGCCGCGGCTTGCAAATTCCCTCGGAACGCTTTACCATTGATTTCCTATGGAAGCAATCGTCATTCTCGCGGGCGGTTCCGGCACCCGGCTGTGGCCGGCCTCGACGCCGGAAAAACCCAAGCAGTTTTTGTCCCTGGGGGGGGCTGAGTCCTTTCTGCGCCTTACCGCGCGGCGCGGCCTGGCCGTAAACCCCAAAGCCGAGATAGTCGTGGTTACGCACCTGCGCTACCTTGACGCCACAATCAGGGAGCTTGCCCCCTGCGCCCGCTCCGGAGCGGCCATCACGGTGCTGCCGGAACCGGAAAGCCGCAACACCGCGCCGGCAATAGCCTTTGCCGCCCTGTACCTGAAAAGGAAGCTGGGGCCGCAGGCCCGCGCGCTTATCCTTTCGGCCGACCACCTTATCAGGCCGCAGGAGGTCTTTGCCGCAGACGCGGAAAAAGCCGCGCGGCTGGGGGCTTTGGGCTATATAGCCGTTTTCGGCATTCCCCCGGCAGACGCGAACACGGGTTACGGCTACATAGAAGCCGGGGAAGAACTGGGGCCGGGTTTCCGCGTGCGCTCTTTTCGGGAAAAACCCGATGCCGCCGCCGCCGCGCGATACCTTGCCGGGGGGAACTACTACTGGAATTCCGGGATGTTTTTGTTTTCCCTGAAGACGCTTGAAGAGGAATTCGCGGCCCACGCCCCCGATGTCCACAAGCCTTTCCTTGGGCTTGCGCAAAACGCCCCGCCGGGGGAAGGCCGGATGGAGGAGGGCGTGCGCGTCTGGGGCGAGGGCGGTGCCCTCCGCGCGGCCTACGAGAAACTGCCCTCGATCTCGGTTGATTACGCGGTCATGGAAAAATCCGCGAAAGCGGCGATGGTCAAAGCGGGTTTTGAATGGAACGACGTGGGAAGCTGGGACGAGGCCGGCCGGCTGTACGGGGACGAGGCCCCCGCCGTGTTTGCCGCCGATGCGTCGGGGAACAGGGTTTTTTCCGACATCCCTGTGGCCCTCTGCGGGGTGCGGGACCTTGTCGTGGTGATACGGGACGGCCGCGCCCTTGTGATGAAAAAAGGTTCTTCGCAGCTTGTGCGCGAAGCGGCGAAGGCCTTGGGGAACAATGCGTAGCCGGGAAATCTTCGTGTTCGCGGCCCTTGCCTGCCTGTGCGGCGCGTGCGTTTCGGCGGCTTTCGCCGAGGATCCCCAGGCCCCTTCCGCCGCGGCCGGGGAAGAACCTGCCGCCCTGCCTGAGCCTGCGGCAACAGCGGACAAACAGGGCTTCCACGAATGGTTCCAGGCCGTCTGCCTTCTTTTGGGGACAGACCTTGAGGAGGCCTTCCAGGGTTTCGGCGTTCCCCAAAAGGTCTTTTCCGCGCGGGGGGAGGAATCCTGGCAGGATGATGTGGTCTTCGAGTACGGCGAAGGCCTTTCCCTTTTCTGGCACAGGGACAGGGTGTGGCAGCTTCGCTTCGGGCCGGGCTTCCCCGCGCGGTTTTCGGATATAGGCATGGGGTCTTCCCGCGAAGAGGTTGCCGCCGTTTTGGGCAAACCCTTTCACGGGGAAGGCGACTGGCTCTTGTACCACTTTGCAGGCCAGGGCTACCCGGTGCGGCTGCGGCTTTTCTTTGGGGAAAACGGACTTGAGGATATATACATCTACCGGGGCGACTTCTGATGGTTTTCCTTGTCCTCTGCGGCGCGCGGCTGCCGGACAATTTAAAGGACATCCAGGCGTGCAAAAAGCATATAGACGGGGCGGAACTGCGCGCCGATTTTCTTGTTGCCCCTGAATCGGAGGACTGGGCGGGTTTTTTCCGCGCCGCCGGGGAATTGCCCCTTATCCTGACCCTGCGCAAACCCGAAGACGGCGGGCGCTTCCGCGAAACCGAGGCCCGGCGGCGGGAGCTTTTTTTGTCGCTCATCGAAAAGGGGGCCTTCCGCTTTGTGGACCTTGAAGAAAGCTCGGACTTCCCCGATGTGGAAGAGGCCGCCCGCGCGAAGGGCATGGGGATTATCAGATCGCTTCACGACTTTGCCGGCGTGCCGGAGGATCTGGGGCGGCGCGTCAGAAGCCTCGCGCGGAACCCCGGCGACATCCCCAAGGCCGCCGTTATGCCAAAGTCCTGCCGCGACCTTGGGATCATCATCGACGCTTTCGGCGAGCTGCGGGATATGCAAAAAATCCTTTTGGGCATGGGGGAGTTCGGCTTCGCGACCCGCGTCCTCGCGCCGCGCCTGGGTTCGTGCCTTACCTTTGCCTCCCCTGCCGGGGACGCCCTCGCGCCCGGCCTGATTGACCCGGAAACCCTGGACACGGTTTACCGTTACCACAGCCAAAGCCCTTCCACGCGCCTGTTCGGCATTATCGGAAACCCCATTCTGCACTCGCGCTCCCCCCATATCCACAACGCCGCTTATGCGAAACTGGGCATAGACGCGGTGTACGCCCCTTTCCACGCGGACAGCCTGGAAGCCTTTCTCCCCGTTATGCGCAAGCTGGACGTGAAAGGCCTTTCGGTAACCGTCCCCTTTAAGGAAGAGGCCGCCCGCCTCTGCGCGCATACGGAAGCCGCCGTGCGGGCCACAGGGGCCTGCAACACCATCCTCGCGCGGGAAGACGGCCTGCACGGATACAATACCGACGCCGAAGGATTCCTGGCCCCCCTGCGGGCCGCCCTGCCTTCCGGCCTTTCGGGACTGCGCGCCACGGTCATCGGCGCGGGAGGTGCCGCCCGGTCCGCGGTGTACGCGCTGGCAAAGGAAGGAGCGCGGGTACTCGTGCTGAACCGCGGGCCGCAGCGGGCGCGGCGGCTTGCCGAGGATATAAACCGGGAACTCAGGCTGCCCCCCGGCAGGCTGGCCTGGGCCGGCCTTGAGGCGGACGCCGCCCCCGCGGACAAACCCTGCCTTATCGTGAACGCGACAACTATGGGCATGCATCCCCAGGAAAATCTCGACCCCTTCGCGGGCAGGCAGTTCCGCGGAAACGAAACCGCCTACGACATGGTTTACAGCCCGAAGGAAACGCTTTTCCTGAAACGCGCCGCCGCCTGCGGCTGCAAAATCATTTACGGCGAACAAATGCTGCACGCCCAGGCGCGCCGCCAGTTTTATCTATACACGGGAAAAGAACTCGCGGAATAAGACCCATGCGGGCGCGTTTTTGGCAGAACCAAAAACCGGGCTTTCCGGGGCTGCGCTGTCGCTCCGGCCCTGCGGGCGCGCTGCGCGCCCCCTCCAATCGCCCTGTTGCCTGTATTCCCCTCAGTGCTTTTCTATGGGCTCTCGCCATGCGGCCTGCAAGACGAACACGCTTTCGCGTGCCATATAGTGGCGTCTCGCGCGGA
>JAISXE010000252.1 GCA_031270615.1 Spirochaetia bacterium | reverse complement strand
GGCAACTGGGACATAGCCCTTGAGGCCCATGACAACATGTTTTTCGTGCTGACCAATTCCGGGATAACGGCGGCGGAGCTGGGAACAACGGCCGCGAGCGGTGCGGGCGGGGTGTGGTTCACCGGGTCCACGGACTTCGGCGCGGTAACAACGGCGGCCCAGAGGGTAATCCCCGCCGCCAGCAGCGAGTACGAGCCATACACCGTGGACGCCGAGCGCTGGGCCATGGTCATGGCCGCCGAGCCGGTGGGGCAGACCCTGAACGTGATTACCTACCTGGGCTATCCCACCGGGGCCGGGGAGGGCCATCCACCCGAAAGCGATGGCAGCGGCCTGAGCCAGGCAAACTGCTTCAGGCGGACAACCCCGGACATGGGCCAAATGGCTTCATACATCCCCTACCTGTTCGACAAAAAGCAGGCCTACACGATGAAGGGAATGCCGCCCAACTACACGCCCACCAAGCAGGTGTACATCGTGCGCCACGGGGACGGGGCGCGTTACTCGAAACTGCAGTTAAGCGAGGTCTACCTTGAACGCGGCACCCCTTCCCGTTTTGTGCTGCACCTTAGCCACAAGGTGGTACCCTAAAAAGAACCACTGACCCCGCTGACGGGAATTGAAAATTAGGAATGAGGAATGAGGAGAGAGGGGTTTCCTAATTCCTCGTTCCTAATTCCTCATTCTTTCTTCTTCGGCGTGGCCGGTGGTTTTTCTTGTTCTTCCGCGCGAGGGATTGCAGCGGAAAGCCCGCAGGCTTTGCATAAGCAAAGCCGAGGACTTGGAGCGGAAAGCCCGGTTCCCGCCTTCGGCGGGAACGCGCCCAAAAAACCACAGTTCACACATCACTTCTAATTTCTATTTCCGGGATGTTCTTTTGTGGAGGTATTGGGTATACTGGGCGCGCGCTGTTTGGGGCGCGAGGAGGCACGGGGATGGATTTTGGGATTATCGGGACGGGTATGATTTGCGAGTTCCACTACAGGGCTATTTCGGATATACCGGGCTGCAGGGTCGTGGCTTGTATGGATAGCGTTCCTGAGCGGGCGAGGGTTTTCGGGGAGGGGCACGGTTGCGCGTGGTATGGCGCTTTGGGGGAATTCCTGGTTCATCCGGGTCTTGATATTGTTACGATTTGCACGCCGTCGGGGACGCATTTGGATGCGGCGCTGGCTGCTGCCCGGGCGGGGAAGCACCTTATTGTGGAGAAGCCTATTGAGGTCACGCTGCCGCGCATTGACGGGATTATCGAGGCTTGCGAGGAAAACGGGGTCAGCCTGGCGGGGGTTTTTATGTCCCGCTACCACGGGGCGGCGAGGGCGCTTAAGGGGGCGCTGGACGGGGGGCGTTTCGGGAGGCTTACTTTGGGGAGCGCGTATATCAAATGGTGGCGCAGCCAGGAATACTACGACAAGGGGGGCTGGCGGGGGACGAGGCAGTTTGACGGGGGGGGGGCGCTTATGAATCAGGGTATCCACGCTATTGATCTTTTGCAGTGGTTCATGGGGCCGGTGGAGAGCGTGCGCTCATACGCGGCGCTTTTGGGCCACGAGAGGATCGAGGTCGAGGATACGGCGGTTGCTGCTTTGCGTTTCAGGAACGGCGCCCTGGGTGTTATCGAGGGTTCGACTGCGGTGTATCCGGGTTTTTCCAAGCGTCTTGAGATATGCGGCGTTGGGGGAAGCGCGGTGCTTGAGGAGGAATGTCTGAAAGGCTGGAATTTCGCGGAGGAGCTTCCGCAGGACGCCGACATTAGGGGAGAATTCGGGGCGGCTGCGGGTTCCGGCGCATCCTCCGATCCTGGGGCAATCGGCTATTACGGCCACAGGGCCCAGTTTGCGGAGATCGTGGGGGCGCTTGCGTCTGGGAAAAAGCCTGCGGTTGACGGGCGGGAGGCGCGCAAGGCCGTCGAGATTATTTTGGCGGTTTACGAAAGCGCCGAGACCGGCAGGGAGGTAAGGCTTCCTTTATGATTATCATTCCTGCCATTGATTTGCTGGGGGGGGCTTGCGTGCGTCTGCGGCAGGGCGATTACAGCGGGGCCGTGCGTTACGCGCAGGCCGATCCTGCGGCCCGCGCGCGTCTTTTCGAGGAGGCGGGCATACGCAGGATCCATATTGTGGATTTGGATGCCGCGAGGGGGGCGGGGCGGGACAACCGCGCTGTTATCCGGCGGATACGGGGATCCGTTTCCTGCTTGATCGAGGTGGGCGGCGGCATACGCTCGGAGAAGGACGTGGAGGAGCTTCTTGAGGCGGGGGCGGACAGGCTTATTCTGGGGACGGCGCTGGCCCGCGATCCGCAGGGCGCGGGGGAATGGATGCGGAAGTACGGGAAGAGGTTCATGGCGGGGATCGATGCCAAAGACGGGGATGTGAAGGTGGCTGGCTGGCAGGAGGGTTCGGGGCTGGGGGCCGCCGCGCTGGCGCGGCAGGCAGCAGCGCTGGGGGCCGTTGCCATTGTGTATACGAATATTTCCCGCGACGGGATGCTCTGCGGCCCGGATATCGAAGGGAGCCTGGCCGTTGGCAGGGCCGCGGGGATTCCCCTTGTCCTTTCCGGCGGAATTTCCGGGGCCGCGGATATTCAGGAAACGGCTGAAAAGGCCGAAAATATAATTACTGCGGCGATTGCCGGAAAAGCCGTCTATGAGGGGAAACTTGACCTTGCCGGTCTTGTGCGGGTGTACCCGCAGGATGGGGTTTTTGACACTTCCTGGTAGGATGAAGAAAGAGAACAGCGTGAAAAAGAAAAACGAGAAAAAGACAAAACCTGAAAGGCTGGAGGGCGAGGCCCTTCCCGAAGTGGCTGAGGGGGAGCCGGAAGACCTCCAGCCCCTGGAGGAGGTTGAGGAGCTTGGCGATGTCGAAGTGGCGCAGGAGGGTCCTTCCTCCGATACCGCGGCCTGCGATGAGGCATCGGGAACCTGGCCCCTCGTGGTGTGCGACGAGAGCGGCGGTTTTTTGTTTCTTGCTTCGACGAACAGGAAGGGCTATACCAAGAGCCTTGAGCAGAAGGCGCTGTGGGTGAACCATCCCGAAACGGACAGGATACTGCCCAGCGGGAAGGAAGCCCAACTGAGGCACATCCAGGAGCGTGACGGCTACTATTATGCCGAGGTTGTCGTTTCCGGGGAGATGGGGCGGGAAGGCTCCAGGGCCGCCGGGGAGAAGGACGAGGCCCGCCGCAAGGAGGATATCCCGTCCCTGGAGATTCTTGCGGAGCTTGAGGCCCTTATCGCGCAGCGCAAGCAGAATAACCCGGAAGGCTCCTACACGGCGTACCTGTTTCAGGCGGGCCTGGACAAGATCCGCAAAAAGACCGGCGAGGAGGCGATTGAGCTTGTTCTTGCCCGCGAAAAAACGGATATTGTGTACGAGGCGGCGGACCTTATCTACCACCTTATGGTTCTTCTGGGCGCCGAAGGCATTCCCCTGTCGGCCATCCTGGAAGAGCTGAAAACGCGCAAATAGGTTTAAGAGACAAACCACCGACCCAGCAATTCCGATTTCAAAACGAAAATCACAAGAAATGCGGTTTTTACGAGAGCCTTTCCCAACCCATTTATAATTTCACTCCGATTCGGAATTTTGGCACCTTTTTGGCGCTCCCGCGCCAAAAACCGGGCTTTCCGCTGCAATTCCTCAGCCCCTGCGGGGCTTGCGGGATTTCCGCTGCAATCCCTGGCGCAGGGTTGCCCACAGGGGAACCGCCTTTGGCGCTTCCCTCCAAAATGTTGCGCTCTGGGGCTGCAAGCATGTTCTGCGTTGCGGGAGGCGTTTGGTTTGCAAGCGTCTTTTGGTGACAAGGGCGCAACATTTTGACCCCATCCGGCACGCGTAAATGGCTCTTGTAATCGCGGTGGCCGCGGCCGGCGGTGATAAAGACGCGCATTTGTTTTGCAAATGCGGTGGTGGCATACCCCGCGATTTTGCCCAGGCTGCATGGGCGAGCAACGAGCGAAGCGAGTGGCGGGGCTGTAAACGAAGTTGAAAAGACGAATTTTTAACCGTTTTTTGTGTATATAAATGCAAAATCATAGCCTTTACAACAACGTTTTAGAATTTTTATACAAAAAATTTCCGAAATTCATACTTTGTTTACAGCCCCATGGGCCATGCCCTCCAAATCAGCCTGCTAGTTCCGCGGCTATCCTGTCCCCCATTTCGGCGGTGCCGGTTTGCGTGCAGCCCGCGGACATGATGTCGGCGGTCCGGTAGCCCTGGTCGAGGACCTGCCCGACGGCCCGGAAGATCGCATCGTGGGCCTGGCCCAGGCCGCAGGAGTATTTGAGCAGCATGGCGGCGGAAAGGATCTGCGCGATGGGGTTGGCGATGTTTTTTCCCGCGATATCCGGGGCGCTGCCTCCGGCGGGTTCGTACAAGCCGAAAACCTTGCCGCCCGCGCCGTTTTTTTCGCTGTTCAGGCTGGCGGAAGGGAGCATGCCCAGGGAGCCGGTCAGCATGGCGGCCTCGTCTGAGAGGATGTCCCCGAAAAAATTGCCGCACAGAAGCACGTCGAACTGGCGAGGGTCCCTGACCAACTGCATGGCCGCGTTGTCCACATACATGTGGCTTAAGGAGACATCGGGATATTCCCCGCCGATTTGGGTAACAACTTCCCGCCAGAAGACCATCGTGGAAAGCACGTTTGCTTTGTCGATGGAGACGACTTTCTTTTTGCGCAGGCGCGCCGCTTCAAAAGCCGTGCGCGCGATTCTTTCGATTTCGCGTCGGGTGTAGGCCATTGTGTCAAAACCCCTCTCCTGCGGGCCGGAGCCTTCGCGCCCCCGCGGCCGGCCGAAGTAAATATCGCCGGTAAGCTCGCGTATGACGAGGATGTCGAAACCTTCGCCGACAAGGCCGGGGCGCAGGGGGCTGGCCTCCCTGAGCTGGGGGAAAATGATGGCCGGCCTGAGGTTCGCGTACAGGTCGAAAATCCTGCGCAGGGGGAGAAGCGCGGCCCGTTCCGGCTGTTTTTCCGGCGGCAGGGTTTCCCACTTGCGGCCGCCCACGGAACCAAAAAGAATGGCGTCCGCCGCCCTGCATATCCCAACAGTGGATTCGGGCAGGGCCTCCCCGTGGGTGTCTATGGCGGCGCCCCCCACATCGGCCCGCTCGATTTCATACCTGAAGCCGAATTTCTTTGCCGCCGCCTCCAGCGCCTTCTCCGCCTCCCGCATAACCTCCGGGCCTATCCCGTCCCCCGGCAATACCGCGATCTTTCCCGCGTCCATGTCAACCTCCAAACCAGCACTGCGATTTTGCGGTATTGTAGTGGCGCGCGGGGATTTAGGCAAGGCCGCATTGCCTTTCGCCACGGCCTTTACGAAAGGCCGGATTTTTGCTATGATTGATATGTTGATGTTGCAATGGATGATGTTGCGATGATCGATATGCCATGTTTGATAAACCGGAGG
>JAISXE010000232.1 GCA_031270615.1 Spirochaetia bacterium | reverse complement strand
CCCGGCGGGGGGCTGGACACGGACAGGCTGCTGAGGGAGTTCCAGAAGTTCTGGAGGCGGCACTCGGAGATCTGGGAGCTGAGAACCGACTACCCCGAGGCGTTCCCCCACCTTTTGCTGATGGCGTTTTTGCAGCGGGTGCTGAACGGCGGGGGGAACATCGAGCGGGAGTACGCGGCGGGCCGTGGCCGGGTGGACCTAGCTGTGGAGTACAAGGGAGGCACATCGATAATCGAAATCAAGGTGGTCCATTCCTACGACACGCCGGGGCTGGTGAGGGAGGAGGGCCTTGAGCAGATCCGCCGCTACCGGCGGAGGATAGACCCCGCGGCCCCGGCCTATCTTGTCATCTTCGACCGCCGCCCGGACAAGCCCTCCTGGGAGGAGCGGCTTACCTGGGAGGAGGAGCAGGGGATCGTTGTCGTGGGGGCATAGGGCCGCAGGCGTTTACTTGGGATTTTTGACCACTGACCACACTGACGGAAAGCCGACAGAAGAAAAATTTTTTGTCTCTCTGCTCTTGCGCGGCCAGTGCCGTCCGTGGTTGGTTTTTCCGAATTTATTTGTGTTTTCAGTTCCATGCGTTTATCGTGGCCGCGGCCGCTTGATATTCCTTCCACCACGGATATAATGGAACGCGATGAAAAGCGCGACAATAGCGATAATCGGGCGGCCCAGCGCGGGCAAGTCCACGCTGCTCAATACGCTTACCGGCTATAAGGTTTCCATTACGGCCGCGGTTCCCCAGACAACCCGCAACAAAATCCGGGGGATTGTTACCGAGCAGCGCGGCCAGCTTGTCTTTATCGACACCCCCGGCTGGCACGATTCGCACAGGAAATTCAACCTGCGCATGATGGACCTGATAAGCGCCGCCCTGGGGGAAACCGACATGGTCCTGTATGTAAGCGACACCCTCCGGCCGGCAGGGGCGGAAGAGCTGGCCGTCGCGGAGCGCCTGAAACGCTTTTCCGGCCCCATCGTCGCGGCCTTGAACAAAACCGACGTGCAGCCGAACGGGCTTGAAGCCGCCGCCCGCTTTGTCCATGAGCATCTTCCCCAGGCGGAAATTGTCCCGGTTTCCGCGCTGGGCGGCGCGGGCATCGGGCAGCTCAAAACCCAGCTTTTCGCCCTGGCACCCGAAGGCGAAGCCCTGTACCCCGGCGACTACTACACCGATCAGGCGCCGGAGTTCCGCGCCGCCGAAATCATCCGCGAACAGGCCATTGCCGCGTGCAGGGAAGAAATCCCGCACGTCCTGTATGTGGAGATCGCCGACATGGAAAACTCCGGGACGGGCACGGACGAAAGCGAAAAGCCCCCCCCCGGCGGAAAAAAACCCCGGCTTTGGATACGGGCCTTCATCATGGTGGAAAGCGAATCGCAAAAAGGGATACTCGTCGGCGCCGGGGGCCTGCGCATAAAATCCATCCGGGTCGCCGCCCAGAAAGAGCTGGGAAAAATCTTCCCCTACCGGATACAGCTTGACCTGCGGGTAAAAGCCCGCCCCCGCGGGCGGCGCGAGGATGGGCTGCTGAACAAACTCATACGCTAGCCGCGGCGAATTCCAGCATTTTCGGGGGGGGGGAAGTTGTTTAGAAACCGGGGTTTCTAAACAACCCCATTATTTTCCTTGATTGTAACTCCTATGTTTTTTGTCAAGGGGAGACTTAATTTTTTTCCCCCCGCAGCCCCTGCCCTATTCAGTCGCCTCGCTCTGATTGCAGGCCCAATCGGAAGGACTTCCAAATTGTCCCCAATTTGGAAGTCCTCACCTCCAGTACCGCTTAAAAAAGCACCCAGTATGCGTTTGATAGCCCCTGTTTGGAGTAAAAATCGCGGGTGGCTGCGGAAAAAATGCAAGCGCCTTCGCGTCTGCGCGCCTAGAGCAAGCGTTTTTTCCGCAGCCAGGCCCTGCGTGTCCGTACTACCAACCTTCCTTGCCTCTATCTGAATAGTTACCCTTGATTTTCATTTCTTTCCTTTTTTTTAATTCGCCTAGTTCTTTCTCGAATAATTCCCAAAAATCCATATTTATTTCTTCAACAATATTCTGTTCATGATCATATTGGACGATTTTCCCAATTTCATTAACACAATATAAATTCGCGTCCCCTATTATCTTCAATATTGGAACCGCCTTTATTTCATTTTCTTCATAAAATTGTTTCCCAGCAAATTCAAGCCTCATCCAGTCTTCACTTTCCATTGATGGAGTGAATGTATGAATACCATATAAAAATGACCAAAAAGGCCCCACATCATATTGTTGTGCCCTGGGCCAAATTTCTTCTTTGACTTCTATACAAAGGCCGCGTTCCTTCAAAACATCCGTGCCCTCTCCCAAAAGGTGGGCAATATATTCATCGGGAAATTTTATTTTTAGTTCTCTTTCTATCGATTTTATATCATCCATTGTTGATTGGTTTCGAGCCATTGGAGAAACCCGAAAATCCTTATCCAGATATTTTCCCAAAATTTCAAGCGTTTTGTCTTCCATAACAACATTATCTCCTTAAATATTTGCTTTATATCGTTATTTACTTTATATCGTTATTTTTATTCTGTCAAATAGCCCCCTGGCTGAAGGCTGCGATTTTCCTCTATTTCTCCGTGCCGTCCGCGCGACCGATGCTTGTCTTTCGGGATTCCTGCCGCAGTCCCCCAGGCCTTTCAGGAACCGGCGTTTTGGGGTACAGTGGGGCGCATGAAAAACAAGGATTCCCGCCGGGGCTCAGGAATTCAAAGTATCAATAAGGTTGTTATGAAAATTTTTAAAAATCTCCTAAAACTGGCCAAATTGTCCGCAATTCGGCCAGTTTTTACCTCAAAAACCTTTTATCCAGCAGCAATA
>JAISXE010000209.1 GCA_031270615.1 Spirochaetia bacterium | reverse complement strand
TGTCTGTGTGGGGTTTGGGTGCTGGGGGGGGGGGGGCGCGCCCCCCAAAGGCTTATGGCATAAGGAGTGACGCGGGGTTTTCATGCGCCGCTCCGCTGGAAAGCAACAGTATGGTTTTCGGTTTTTTTCTGAGCCGGGCATATTTTGTTTACATATATGGAAATCGCACCGTCAAGAAGAGCCGCCGCCGCGAAAGCCAATAAATCAAGAAAATCGAAAGTTCCAGGTATAACGGCTAACGCCTGGAGTATTTCTTCAAGAACCGCCGCGAAATAAAACAGATAAAGATACACGCGGCGCCATTTTTTATCCGCAAGCCAAATACTCCTGATGAACAGCGCGCCGGCCAAAAACCACAATCCGTCGGGTAAATTATAAATGAGGATGGACGGAAGAGCTTTGCCTAGGGGGTTGAAATAGCCGCGCATCCAGGCGAACACGCCGCCCAGCCCCAGGCTGTCAACCCATCCGAACATGATTAAATCCGTGCTTCTGAAAGAAAAATAAATAAAGCCCCCCGCCGACAGGAAAATAACCGCGAGGAAAAAATATATGCTTCTAAGCCGTAAACCAGCGGAATGACTGCCCATCGGATTATTGTAGATTTTGTAACTGGAATAGTCAAGTGACCGCGCCCCCTCCGATCCCCCTCGCGCGAAAAAAAAGAAACCACAGACCCTGCGGAAAACACCGAAAACACGGACCTTCCCCACCGCGCGCGGTTATTTGGGCGCAGGAGCGCCTGCGAGGCCAGCGGCTCATGCCTTTTGCGTTGTGGGTGCGTTTACATAAATAATAAGAGCATATATAGTGTAGGTGATATTCGGAGGCCGCAAGATGCGTATAAACAAAATTACCCTGAAAAACTGGAAGAATTTTTCCGAAGCCAATGTCAGTCTGGACACCCGTCTGTTTATAGTCGGGGCCAACGCTTCGGGCAAGTCAAATTTTCTCGATGCGCTCAGGTTTATGCGGGATATTGTAAAACATGGCGGCGGTTTGCAGTACGCGCTTTCCCTGCGGGGCGGATTATCAAAAATCCGCTGCCTTGCCGCGCGGGCAGAGCCGGGCGTTGGTATCAAACTGGAATTCAGCGAAGATAAAAACAAATGGGTCTATGATTTAAGCATTGTGCGGCAGCAAAGCGGCAATCACAAACCACTCATTCAGCATGAGGTTGTTGTGAGGAACAACACGCTCATCCTGGATCGCCCATCGGCAGAAGACAAGGATGACGAGGAAAGATTGACCCAGACCCATTTGGAACAGATAACCACCAACAAGGACTTCAGGGAAATAGTCCGTTACCTTGAAACAATTCACTATCTGCATTTGGTTCCCCAGTTATTGAGGTTTCCCGAAGCTTTCTCCGGCCAGGATTTGCCGGACGATCCTTTTGGCAAGGGTTTTCTGCAAAAGGTTGCCAAAACACCGGAAAAGACCAGACACAGCCGCCTGACCAAAATCCAGAAGGTGCTTCAAAATGCGGTACCCCAACTGGAGAATCTCGAATACAAAGAAGAGACAGGCCATCCCCATCTGGAAGTAACGTACAAACATTGGAGGGCCCGGGGGGCAAAACAGATGGAGTCCCAGCTTTCTGACGGCACTTTAAGGCTTATCGGTTTTCTTTGGATGCTTCTGGACGGACAGGGCCTGCTCCTGCTTGAGGAACCCGAACTTTCGCTGCATCCCGGCATTGTAGGGAAACTTCCTGCACTGATGTATTCGGTCCAGCGAAGCAAGAAACAACAGCCCCGGCAAATCCTGCTCACAACCCACAGCGCCGAATTGCTTTCTGACAGAAGCATTTCACTGTCCGAGATAATAATGCTGCTGCCCGAAAATGAAGGAACCAAAGTAGAAGCGGCAAATACAAAAGAGGATATCAAAGCCCTTCTGGAAGGGGGGCTGACTCCCGGCGAATCGGTGATGCCCTCTACGGCGCCGCAGATTGATTCAGGGCTGTCGTTGCAATGATTTACCTGCATTGCGTATTTGAGGATGACCCGTCTTTTATGGTGATGCGGAAAATGCTTGCCGCCTTTGAAGGCCAATACTCCATAAAAAGCGCGGCTAATTGCCACGGGTTCGGGAAGATAAAAAAGCACATTAATGCATACAACAAAGCCGCCGCGTATGTCCCGTATTTTATAATCACCGATTTGGACAGGCAGCCATGCGCTCCTTCACTGATAGAGAAGTGGTTTCAGGAGAGTCCTCATCCCAATATGCTTTTCAGGGTTGCGGTACACGAGATAGAGTCATGGTTAATCGCTGATCGTAAAAATTTCGCACAATTCATTGGTCTGAGCCAGGAACTGATTCCCCTGAATCCTGATGAGGCGGAAGATCCAAAACAGACGCTGCTGTCTCTTGTAAGAAAATCGCGCAACAAACAGTTGAAGGCTGACATGATCCCCAAAAACGCCGATACCCCAATTGGGCCGCTCTATAATGCGCGATTGGGGAATTTCATCGTGAACCATTGGGATATTCAAGCCGCGATAAATCACTCGCCCAGCTTGCATAAGGCAAATCTCGCTTTGCAAAAATTTATTGCAAGATTGAATGTGGAATAAAAACGCAATGGCCAGCGGCTATAAACTTTTTTAGCCGGCCTCCTGGCCGTGCCAGACGCCGTTATGCGGCACGCTCAGGGCGTGTTGATTTGGAAGGCAGCACGGCGAGAGCCCATAAAAAGGCGCTGTGGGAGATAGGGGCAGCAGGGCGATTGGAGGGCCGCGCCAGGGATTGGAGGGGGCGCTGAAAGCGCGCCCGCAGGGCCGGAGCGATAGCGCAGCCCCGCAAAGCCCGGCCCCCGCGCCGGAGGCGCGGGGGAGGCGCCCATCTTGGTTTTCCACTCTTCGCACTTAGCTTCCACTTGATTCTCTATTGAACATTTTTGCTAAAATTGGTATTTTTCAGGTATGAAAGCTTTAATTCGCTGCGTAGGTATTGATGTCGGGTCCACGACGGTGAAGATAGTTGTTTTGTCTCCTGATAAAAAAAGCGTTGATTTTTCCGTGTACCGCCGCCACAACGCGGAGCAGGCTTTGGCTGTCCACGGGCTTTTAGACAGGGTCCACGGGATGTTTCCCGATTCGCGGCTGGAACTTGCGGTGTGCGGTTCCGGGGGGCTGTCCATCGCGAAGGCCCTGGGCGCGCACTATGTCCAGGAGGTCGTGGCGAATGCCGTGGCGATAAAGGAATTTTACCCCCAGACTTCGGTGGCAATCGAGCTGGGGGGGCAGGACGCGAAGGTTGTTTTTTTCCGCAAGGACGCGGCGACAAAGAAGCCTATCGCTTCGGATATGCGGATGAACGGAAGCTGCGCCGGGGGAACGGGCGCTTTTATCGACCAGGTGGCGGAGCTTCTGCATGTTCCTATCGAGGAGTTCAACAGCCTCGCGGCCGGGGGCAGGCGGGTGTACGAGATTTCGGGGAGGTGCGGGGTGTTCGCGAAGACGGATATCCAGCCGCTTCTGAACCAGGGCGCTTCCAAGCAGGACCTGGCGCTGTCGGCTTTCCACGCTATCGCGAAGCAGACCATAGGCGGGCTGGCCCAGGGCATGGAGATCACGTTTCCTGTTATTTTCGAGGGCGGCCCTCTTACCTTCAACCCCGCGCTGATTAGGGTTTTCCAGGAGAGGCTGGGCCTGGGGGACGGGGATATCATCGTTCCCGAAAGCCCGGAACTGATCATCGCCCTGGGCGCGGCGCACGCTTTGTCCGCGATTTTCCAGGACAAGCCCTGCCTGTACAGGGGCCAGGAGTCCCTTGACGCGCTGAAAAACATCAACGCGGACCAGGGCGGCGAAACCAGGGAGGCGCCGTTTTTCACCAGCGCGGGGGAGCGCGCGGCTTTCAGGAAAAAGTACGAGCTTCCGCCGCTGATTCCCAAACCTTGCGGGGAGGGGACGGAGCTTGCGGTATACATCGGCATCGATGCGGGTTCCACGACGGGCAAGTTTGTTTTGATGGACGAGGCGGGCGATCTTGTCAACTCCTACTATATGCCTAACAGGGGCGACCCGCTTGCGGTTATCCGGGGCGGGCTTATCGCCATGCGGGATGCCTACGCGGGCCAGGGCGTGCGCCTGCGCATTCTTGGGGTGGGGACGACCGGGTACGGGGAGCTTCTTTTCGCGAAGGCTTTCGGCGCGGACTACCATACGGTGGAGACGGTTTCCCACGCGGCGGCGGCGCAGAAGCTGGAGCCGGATGTTTCTTTTATTCTTGATATCGGCGGCCAGGACATGAAGGCCATCAGCATACAGGGCGGTATCGTGACGGCTATCACGCTGAACGAGGCCTGCTCCGCGGGCTGCGGTTCTTTTTTGGAGACCTACGCGGCTTCCCTGGGCGTGCCTGTGGACCAGATCGCCACAATGGCTTTTCAGTCGCAAAACCCCTCGCGGCTTGGCTCGCGCTGCACGGTTTTTATGAACAGCTCCATCATCACGGAGCAGAAGAACGGCAAAACCCTTGACGATATTCTGGCGGGCCTGTGCCGCTCCATTATCGAAAACGTTTTTACCAAGGTCATCCGCATGGCGAACCTTGACGCGCTTGGGAACAGGATCGTGGTGCAGGGCGGGACTTTCCGCAATGACGCGGTATTCCGGGCTTTCCAGCAGTACACGAAAAAAGAGGCGGTGCGGCCGCCCTATCCGGGCCTGATGGGGGCAATCGGCATCGCGCTGTTGACGAAAAACCATGTCGAACGGAAGATCGCGGAAAACGGCGCCTACGCCTCGACGTTTATCGATCTCGCGGGCCTTGAAGGCTTTGGCTACGAAAAGGAATCCGGCCTGGTGTGCCCTTTCTGCCAGAACTCCTGCAACCGCAGCCTGGTAAAGTTCAAGAACGGGGAAACCTTTATCACGGGAAACCGCTGCGAGCGCGGGGAAATCCTGGGCGAGGTTTCGGACCCGGAGGTGAAAAAACTGCTGGCCCGGGCGGCGAAGAAAATCGCTTCGGTTCCCGACATGGTAGTCCGCCACGCGGCCATGCTCGCGGCGGACTACCAGCCCCGCATCCTCGCGGAAAAAAGGAATATCCGTATCGGCCTTCCCCGCGTCCTTGAGTTCTGGGAAAGCCTGCCTTACTGGAAGACCCTTTTCACGGCGCTGGGCTTCGATGTCGTCCTGTCGCGGCACAGCTCCTACGGGCTTTTCGAGAAGGGCTTGAAGGGCATTCCTTCGGACACGGTGTGCTTCCCCGCCAAGCTGGGGCACGGCCACATACAGGACCTTATCGAACAGGGCGTGGACAGGATTTTCTGGCCCATGATGATACGCATCCCAAAAGGAAACCGCACGGCCCAGGGCTGCGAGATGTGCCCCGTGGTGCAGGGCTACCCCATGGTGGTGGAGAAAAGCGACGAGCCTCTTGCCCGCCACGGCGTGCCGATGGACCACCCCGCCTTCCACTGGTACAGCCGCAAACTGAAGCACGACCAGACGGTGCGTTATGTGCACAGGGTTTTCGGCATCCCCAAGCCCCTTATCCGCATAGCCGTTACCGAGGCGGAGATCGCCAGCAGCCGTTTTTATAATGCACTGCGGGCCGAATCGGAAAAGATCCTTGAGCGGTATTCCCGGCCCGAGGCCTCGAAGGACGCGAAGGGCTTCGCGGTGATCCTTTCGGGCAGGCCCTACCATTCCGACGAGCTGGTGAACCACGGCCTTTCCTCGCTGTTCACATCCCAGGGAATTCCGGTGCTTGCCCTGCAGTTCCTGCCGAACCTCCACCACTGCGACCTTAGCTCGGTGCGCATGGAGTCCTACAACCCCTACCATTCGCGGATGATCGAGGCGGCTTTCCTTGCCGCGCACAACCCCGACATCGAGCTGGTGCAGATAGTCAGTTTCGGCTGCGGGCACGACGCGATCATCTCCGACGAGATGGCCCGCATCCTGAAAGAGATCTCCGGCAAGGAGCTTCTTGTCCTGAAACTCGACGAGGGCGAGGCAAAAGGCCCCCTGTCCATCAGGATCAGGTCCTTCATCGAAACGGTTCGCGCGAAACGGGAAAAGCGCATCGCCGCCGAAAAGCCCTACCGCACGAAGGACCTCGCGGAGCCTTTCAAGGTCAAGTTTGGCAAGCAGGACAAAAAAGAGAAAACCATACTTATCCCCAACCTCTCGCCGGCCTTCTCGTACATCATGGCGAAACTGCTGGACGCCGCCGGCTACAAGACAAAAGTCCTCAAGGTGGCGGGAAAACGCGCCATCGAGCTTGGCAAAAAATATGTCCACAACGACATCTGTTTCCCCGCCCAGGTGAACATAGGCGAAATTTTGCAGCAGATAGAAACCGGGGAGATCGACCCCTCCCGCACCGCCGCGGGACTGGCGAAAAACTGCGTCTCCTGCCGCGCCGGCCACTACGCCGCCCTGTGCCGCAAGGCCCTCGACGAGGCGGGCCACCCGGAGATTCCCATCATCACCACCGGCATCGTCGACAACAAAAACATGCACCCGGGCTTTTCCCTCACGCTGGGTATCAGGCTGAAACTCGCCTGGGGCATGAGGATGGCCGACTGCATGGAAACCATGCTGCGCCGCATCCGCCCCTACGAGGCGAACCCCGGCGAAACGAACAAAGTCTTCCAGTACCACCTGACGCGCATGGCCGAGCTTCTCCTGGCCGGCCACCGCAAGGCCCTGCGCGGCTTCGAGGAAGCAATCGAAGACTTTAACCGCGTCCCCATAGCCGGCCCGCGCAAACCCCGCGTGGGGCTTGTGGGCGAAATCCTTATGAACTACCATCCCGGGTCCAACGGCCACATAGAGGAGTACCTGGAAAAGCACGGCATGGAAGTCTCGCTGCCCGGAATGTACGACTTCTTCCGCGAAGAGAACATCGCCGAAAAAACCATGGCCGCCCGCCGCGACACGCGCCACCCCTTCTTCCTCGCGCTGAAAGCCGC
>JAISXE010000191.1 GCA_031270615.1 Spirochaetia bacterium | reverse complement strand
GCGTTCAGAGGATTGCCGGCGAAAGCATCCTGTTTCCCGTTACCCTGGAGCAGCGAAGTATTTATAACGCGTTTTCTATAAAACCTCCGGTGTTGTCATAAAAAGGCCGGGATTTTAGGTTGTAAGTTAAAACAAATATAAAAAATAATGGAGTACGGGGCTACTGCGCCTACAGGCCGTTTGCGCTTCGGGTAAAGGCCCCGGCAGCGCGCTACGCGCCTGTTTGCGCGGCCATGCAATGGCCTGGTTAGGACGGAACCCTTGGAAAGCCCGTGGGGCGCAAGGGATTGGAGGGGGCGCTGAAAGCGCGCCCGCAGGGCTGGTCGCGATTTGCTTCGCAAATCGCTGCTCGCCCATGCATCCTGGGCCGGAGCGATAGCGCAGCCCCGGAAAGCCCGGTTTTTTTTCGGCGCAGCCGAAAAAAAAGGCGCCCAAAATCTTACTTGTTACTTTCTTATTTTTCCCCCGCCCCCGTTCACATTTTTCTGGAAAAGTGGTATTATTTCCCCATGCCGCAGAAAAATACCCAGCGCAGGATCGTGAAGGTGCTTCGGGACTCTGTTGCCCGGAGAATCGCCGCTGGCGAGGTTATCGACAGACCGGCTTCCGTTGTCCGGGAGCTTCTTGACAACGCCATTGATGCGGGAAGCGATGAAATAGCAACCTACATCGAAGAAGGCGGCGTCGGACGCATCCGCGTCGTTGACAATGGCTGCGGAATGACGGAAGACGACCTGCGCCTGTGCTGCCTGCCCCACGCCACATCCAAAATAGAAACGGAAGATGATTTGTACCGCATCACGAGCCTCGGCTTCCGGGGAGAGGCCCTCGCGAGCATCGCGACGGTTGCCCGCTGCGAGATTACCACGAGGACCCGGGAAGCCGGGGCGGCGCACAAGATCGTCATCCACGGCGGCTGCGAGCTTTCCTTCGAACCCTGCCAGGGCAATGCGGGAACGCTTGTTGACGTTGCCGACCTTTTTTACGCGATTCCCGCCCGCCGCCGCTTTATGAAAACGCCCTCCGCGGAAACCGCCCAGTGCAAGACGGTATTCCTGGAAAGGGCCCTGGCCTTTCCTGAAATTTCCTTTAAATTCTTTACCGACGGGAGCCTGAAGGTTTTTCTCCCTGCGGAGGACCTCCTTTCGCGGATCTGCGCGGCCTACGGAGAAATGGACAAGCGCATGCTGTCCCTCCTGGCAGGAACGGGAGACGGTTTCCGCCTTTCCCTGGCTGCCGTTTCCCCGGGGGTTTCCCGCAGGGACCGCAGGTACATCCAGATATATGTGAACCGCCGCCGCATCTGGGAATACGCGCTGAGTCAGGGAGTGGAATACGCCTACAGCCACTATCTCCCCGGCGGCGTCTATCCTTCCTGTTTCGTTTTCGTGGAAACGGACCCCGGCCGCGTGGATTTCAATATCCACCCCGCGAAAAAAGAGGCGAAGATTAAAAATATCACTGACATACGCCGGAGGATGGTGGAGCTTCTGGAATCTTTTCTGCGGCAGTTCGGTTTGAAAAACCGCCCGGTCGGTATTCCTATCGAAGGAGGCGCGGGTCTGCCTTTTGCGGCAAGGGGCCTGCCGCCGGGTTATCATTCCAGGGACGAAAAACCCAGCGGAAGCCCGTGGGCGAGCGCATGGGTTTCTGCGGAAAACACTTTCCATGCTTTCGCGCCCGTGGAGGCTTCACAGGACCTGCTGCTTGCCGCCGAGGCGGCGCCTTCCTTTGGCGCGGAAAAGCAGTTTGATTTCATCTACCGGGGGCAGGTTTTCGGGCTTTTCCTTATCGCGGAAAAGGAGGGGAGCCTGTACCTCGTTGACCAGCACGCCGCGCATGAAAGGATAATTTACGAGGCCCTTGCCGCCGACACCTTGCCGCAGCCCCTCCTGATTCCGAATGAGTTTGAAACCGATGAGGAGGAGGACGCCGCCGCTGCCGTCAACGCGAAGGAGCTTGCCCGGCTTGGCATCCGCATAGAACGCCGCAGGGCCGGGCTGTGGGCGCTTACCGCCCTGCCGGAAAGCTACCGGGGCGGCGAAGACGATATTGTCCAATCCGTCACCGGCTGCCACAGCGCCGGGGCGCTGAAAAAGGAACTCTTTGCAAACCTTGCCTGCAAAAAGGCGATCAAGGACGGCAGCCCCATTGATCCCCGCGCGGCCTGCGAGCTTATCCAGGCTGCCTTTGCCCTGGAAAACCCCCGCTGCCCGCACGGCCGGCCCCTGTGGATTGAAATGAGCAGGGAAGACCTTTTCCGCAAGGTGGGAAGGATTATTTGACGGCCAGAGGGGGTCGTTTCGCCTTATTGCGATATTTATTTGAATATTTTGTGCTTATCCAGAAAATGCTTAAATTTTTCCTTTCCCGTCTTGGTTTCGTTTCTGAGTCTCCTATTCCACCAGCAAGTCGATGGATGACACGATACCCCGAATTTTATATTGTTTAGGACAAAGACATCCTTGTTTATATTCCTTTTAACCGCACTTGACAAAATATATACAAAATTCGGTTTAATAATATCCACGATTTTACCAATTATTTCATTGCCGATATCCGCATCCGTAGCATTGAAATCTTTGGTATGTTTTCCACCCTTGTCCATAAGGGATGGACGCAGATAAAAATTCGCGAAAGCAACGTGTTTATATATTCCCCATCCAATATCCCCTAATCGTTTTCCGCATGACTCAAGCATGGCGTCTTTTATGGCATCATAGGTACGGACACCATACGTTTCATTGTTTTCTATTACATACTCAAAGACATTTTTAATATCGGTATTGTGTATTTGTGCCGGCGTTAATTCATTGGACGGAGTAGTATACCAGTTTTTCCAGATTGCTTTGATTTTTTTCCTGGGAACAGATTTTTTGGATTTATCAACATCATCCAAAGGTATTCCGCAGCTTTCGGCAATAAGCAGTAATTTCCTGCCAGTATCCCACTCGCATCCCACAAAAGGAATCATGTGCGGATGAAAACCCAATTGCTTAATTTCCAGAAATTTGGAGTCGTAATTTTTGTTTCGTGTTTCCATTTGTC
>JAISXE010000153.1 GCA_031270615.1 Spirochaetia bacterium | reverse complement strand
CGCGCGCTTTTGTATCTTATGCGGATCGCCGTTTACCGGGGCGATGTGGCGGGCGTCCGGGAACTGGAACAGCAAATGAAGGCCCTGCTTGAAAAAGGCGACTATGTGAACCGTTACATGATCTACGACATTATTATGGGGCGCTTTTATGCCCGGCTCGGCCTGAGCGAAAAAGTCGCTCCCTGGCTCCGGCAGGAACGCGAAGAAGAGGAAACGAATACCCTGTTTCGCGGCTTTGACACGCTTATCAAGGTCTTCTGTCTGGTTGCCGAAAAAGATTACCCGGCGGCCTTGGAGGCTCTGGAGCTGGCGCAGATAAGGAGCGAAGTGAGAACCTTCCTTTTGGGGTTCCTGGAAATGGCGGCCCTGGAGGCGGTAATCCGCTACCGGCTTGGCGACCTGGAGGGCGCTTTCGCGGCCCTGAAAAAAACCTACGACGCCTCCGCGCCCAAGTCGCTGAACACGCCTTTGACCGAACTTGGGGAGAACATGCACAGCCTGATTGGGGCGGTCCTCAAGGCCCGGACGGAGCGCGCGGAGGGAAAAAGCGACGCCCAAAGCGGCGGCGAAGAGGCAATTCCCCTTACCTGGCTGCACGCCATACGGAGCAGCGCTTCGGCCTACGCCAAAAAAAGTTCCCTTGTGGCGGCCCACTACACGGGCCAGGAGGCCGCCGCGTCCGCGGACTTTTCAGAGCATGAGCTTGCAATCCTGGGCGGCCTTTCCCGGGGCCGCACGGCAGAGGAAATCGCCGCCGACATGAAAATTTCCGTGAATATGGTAAAGAGCGTTATACGCACCCTGTATGCCAGCCTTGGCGCGATAAACCGCGCCGACGCCATCCGCATCGCCACCGCGAAGGGGATTTTGCGGGGGGGAAGAGGTTAGGCGCTAACCGCACGGAGGAGGACACGGACAAACACGGCTGTTTATCAAAAAAGCGTTTATTGTACCGGCTGTGTTTGTCTTATGTATAGCCGGTTCTTATGCGGATAGAAAATTTATTTTTGATATGTATTTGTGCCTGATAGCGGGGGTCATTGGTATCTTGATGGCAAAAAACCATAAAGGAGGCCTCCCGCACTTACGCGCGATATTTTTTTTCCGCTTTTGTCCGTGCGGGCAGTGGTTCTCTTATTCTTCTGCGCCAAGGATTGGAGGGGTGCGAAGCAGCCACGCCGCAGGGCTGGTCGTATTTTGTGACCGCCGCGCGGGCACAAAATACTGCTCGCCATGCATCCCGGCGGGGCCGGAGCGATAGCGCAGCCCCGGAAAGCCTGGTTTTTTTTCGGCTGCGGCCGAAAAAAAAGGCGCCCCCTTCACTCTCCCCCCTCCCTGTGCTATACTGCTTTCCATGAACAATCCTTTTTCCCCTTTTTTGCTGCGCTGGTGGCACAGGGCGGCGCTGAACAATCTTGTCGCGCAGAGATACGCGAAGGCCGAAGAATACTTCAGGAAGATACAGGCGGTGCAGCCGGACAGGTTCGGCCTGGGGCACAACCTCGCGCTTGTGTGCCTGGCCCAGGAGCGCTACGAGGAGGCGGAGAAATATTTCCTGGGCGAGCTTGAGCGCTACGGCGACACGTTTATCCGTTTCAAATCCCTGGGGGATTTGTATTACATTTGGAACAGGCGCGGGGCCTGCGGGGAGTATTACGCGAAGGCGCTTCCCCTTTGCGAGAACGAGGCGGACAGGAGGCAGATCGAGCACCGGATTGCCCAGTGCGGGAGCGGGGAGTCTTTTGCGAAGGCGATGGGGAGCTACGGGCTTCTGAAGGCGGGCAACAGGAAGATGCAGGAGAAGGACTTTGACGGGGCCTATGGCTTGTTGAAAGAGGCTGTCGGAATGGATCCCTGTAATTTCCAGGCGTGGAACAATCTGGGCGCGCTGGAGATGAACATAAAAAAGAACGCCGCGGAGTCGGTGAAGTATTTTGAAAAGGCTGTGCGGTATACCAGCCTTGTGGGCATCCAGGGAAATTTAAAGAAAGCTCGCGACATGCTTGCGAAGGAGTCAAAAAAATGAATAAAGACGTGCGAAAGGATCTGGGGGCTATTTTTCAGGCGTCTTTGCACAGGGTCGATCCTTACCTGATGATCAAAGAACGGATGGCGTTGAAAAAGAACATCCTGTCCGTCAAGACGGACGGCGAGACTTTGAGCTGGGATTTGTCACAGTACAGGCGGGTCCTGGTGCTGGGCGCGGGGAAGGCGACGGCGAAGATGGCGCTTGCCGTGGAGGAGATCCTGGGGAACCGCATCTGCGAGGGGCTTATCGCGGTGAAGCCCGGCCACACGGAAGAGCTTTCCCGCGTCAAGATGGTTATGGCGGGCCACCCCGTGCCGGACGCGGGTTCGGTGGAGGCGGGCAGGGAGATTGCGCGGCTTTGCAAGGAGGCGGACGCGAAGACTTTGATTTTCAACCTGATTTCGGGCGGCGGCTCGGCGCTGCTCAGTTTCCCGTACGCCTGGGAGGACTCAAAAGGCACGCACTCCTTGAGCCTGGAAGACAAACAGGCCACCACCAAGGCCCTCCTTGCCTGCGGGGCCAACATCAAGGAAATCAACTGCATCCGCAAGCACCTGTCCGGCATCAAGGGCGGCCGGCTTGCCCGGCTTGCGCAGCCCGCGGAGTCGGTGAACCTGATTCTTTCCGATGTCGTGGGCGACAGGCTGGATTCCATTGCCTCGGGCCTTGCCGTGCCGGACAATTCCACCTATGCCGAGGCCATAAACCTGGTCAAAAAATTCGATATTGCCGAGAAACTGCCGCCGCTTGCCTGGAAGGTTTTGCAGTTGGGCGCGGAGGGCAGGCTGCCGGAAACGCCGAAAAAGGGCGACAAGGCTTTCAAAAAGGTAAAGAACATCCTTATCGGCTCCAACTACGGGGCGCTGCTCGCGGCGCAGCGCAGGGCGAAGGAGCTTGGCTACAAAACGCTTGTCCTTTCCTCCGAGGTGACGGGCGAGGCCCGCGAGGCCGCGCGTTTTTATGTCGGGATCGCCCGCGATGTGGGGAAACACGGGCTTGCCCTTAAGAAACCCGCCTGCGTTATTGCCGGCGGGGAGACAACGGTAACCCTGCGCGGCACGGGCAAGGGCGGCAGGAACCAGGAAATGGCGCTGTCCTTCCTGTCGGAAATAGAGGCAAACCCGGAAGACTCCGAGGGCATCTGGTTCCTGGCGGCTTCCACGGACGGCAACGACGGCCCCACGGACGCGGCCGGGGCTTTCGCTGACCTTGGGGTGCTTGCGGCAGGGCAGAAGGCGGGCCTTCGTATCCAGGATTATCTTGCCGCCAACGATTCGTACCACTATTTTGACAAAATAGGCTTTCTGTGCAAACCGGGGCCGACAAACACGAACGTCTGCGACGTGCAGATAACGATTGTCAAATAAACGGCGGCAGGGGCATACGGGCAGGGACATGAGGGCAGGTATAGGGAAAAAAAACCTGGCGGTGATGTTCATATCTTTCTCGAAAATCGGCAGCTTCACCATCGGCGGAGGCCTGGCCATGCTGCCCTTGATCGAAAGGGAGTTCGTCGAGGTGCGCGGCTGGGTGACGCGGGAGGAAATCGTCGACATCTTCGCGGTGGCCCAGTCCCTGCCCGGCGTTATTGCCATCAACACCTCCCTGTGCATCGGCTACAGGGCAGGGGGGATCCCCGGGGCCTGCGCCGCCGCACTGGGGATGATTCTCCCCTCCTTTGTTTGCATCCTGGCCATAGCCGTTTTTTTCATCAACCTCCAGAACAATCCCTGGATACAAAAAGCCTTCGCCGGCGTGCGCGCGGGGGTCACGGCGATGATCCTTCTTGCCGCCGTGAAACTTGGGAAATCCATCCTGCGCAACCCGCCCGCCTGGGTTTTGGGCTGCCTTTCCTTCCTGGCCCTGGCCGTGTTTGGCATCAATGCGATACCCGTCATTTTTGCCTGCGGCCTTATCGGTTTTGTCCTGGGCATCGCGCGCGCCAAGGCGGGCAAGCCATGACGGCGGTATTGCAGCTTGTGTGGTCGTTTTTCAAGATTGGGCTTTTCAGTTACGGCGGCGGCTACGCCATGGTTCCCATGATGCAGGGGGAAATTGCCGCCCACGGCTGGCTGCCCGTCAGGGAGTTCGCCGACATCGTGGCCATTTCGCAGATGACCCCCGGCCCCATCGCGGTAAACGCCGCCACCTACATCGGCTACCGCGTCGCCGGGGTGTTCGGCTCCGCGGCCGCGACCCTGGGCGTCACCCTGCCCTCGTTTATCCTGGTAGTCCTGGTGACGCACTTCCTCCAGAAGTTCAAGGAAAGCCGCGCCGTCAACTCGCTTTTGTCGGGCATCCGTCCCGCCACCGTGGGCCTTATCGGCGCGGCGGTGGTTTTTTTCGCCCGAATGTCGTTTTTCATACCCTATCCCGAATGGAAAGGTTTCGGCATCCTCCCCGGCGAAGTGCTGCGCCTCGGTTTCGCCGACCTGCGCATTCCCACCCTGGTGATTTTTCTCATCATCCTTATCGAGACGAAACTATTCAAGCTAAAACCCATCCCCGCCATAGTCCTTTCCGCCGCGCTGGGAATGATCATGCTGTGAATGCCTCGGGAATAAAAAATTCACCACTGGTCCTGCGGACGATGGGTTGGCAGAAGAAGAACGTGGGCCTGTTCCAAAACCCTGTTTAGGTGGGGGAAGCCTCCCCCACGCTCCAGCCCTGCGGTCTTCCGCTACCCCCTCTACGGGGGTTTGCCACCCCCGTAACGCCCCCGGATCACCGCAAGGCGGAAATCCCCTGGGGGTTTGGAACAACCTCAAGCCTAAAAAATTTTTCGCGCCCGCATGGTCAGCGCCGTCCGCGGTTTTCTTCCTGCTCCATGCCGTGTTCGCTCACCAGGCCGCAGAGCGGGAAGTCGTTCCCGTCTACGGGGACGGCCTCTATGATTTGGCAGGAAAAAGCCACGCCAAAGGCGGGCGGGCGGATGCCCCCGGCCGCAAGCCCCCGAAAAAAACGGTCGTAAAACCCCCTGCCCCTGCCCAGCCTGCGCCACTGCCGGTCAAAGGCCAGCCCCGGGACAAGAAACAAAACGCCTTCCCCGCCGAAATCCGCGGCGCGGGCCCGGGGCAGACCCGCGGCGGGCTCGCTGATGCCCCAGGCGCCGGCGGCAAAGTCTTTCCCAAGATCGCGCGCTAGATGGAAAACGATGTCCTCCCCTTCCACGCGCGGCAGACAGATTTTTTTCCCTTCGGCCAGGGCCTGCCCCAGAAGCGGCCGCAAATCCGGCTCCCCGGGCAGGGGAAGGAAGGCGGCTACCAGGGAGGCCTTTTCCCAGAGCGGGGACAAAGAAATGGCGCGGCGGATTTGCCCGCTTTTCCCCGCGCGGTCGGCCACGCCCATGCCGGCAAGGATTTTTTTTATTTCGCGCCTGAGGCGCTGTTTGCGCCGTGCGGCGGTTTCATTATCCATAGGCGGTTGAGTATACCACAAAAACGGCAATTTGCATCGGCTCAAGGCAGCCGGAGGAAGAAAACCGTTGCCCCCACTGGCGGCACGGGTTTTTTGCTTTCAATCTTCACAAATGAAAAATCGCCGGAAAACCCGCGTGCGGGCCTTGCGGGGAAGGGGGCTTTCCGGTAGAATGGGCGGCATGAGAAGCGTATCTTTCCTGCTGCTTCACGCCTATGGGCGTGGCAAGGCGGATGCCGGGGGCCGCTTTTAGCCTATGTTCGACTTTGAAGCCGAGCTTGGCAAACTGCTTTCCCAGGAAGCCGGGAGTCTCCCCCAACACGAATTCGCGGAGCTTGCGGCGGCGGGAAAGGAGCTTTTGGCGGACCTCGCCAGGCAGCAAACCGATGTTTCCCTGCAAATCGAGGAAATCTACGATTTGGTAAAGGAGCAGGCTGCCCTGCGGGAGGCGGCGGACAGCGAAAAGGACAGGGCGAACCGCCTGGTTTTGGCGGCGATTGGCCTGTGCGACCTCCTGGAAGATTTTTGCGCCTACACGCGGAGGAGCGGCAGCGAGGAGCTTGTCTCCCAGGCGCGCCTCCTGCGGGAAAACTCGGGCGGCATCCTTGCGGGCTGCGGCATACTCCGCTTTGGGGAGGAGGGGCAGCCCCTGGACCCGCAGATCCACCCGGTCAAGGCACGCGCCGAATCGCCCCTGCCCCGCGAGCAGGTGGTGGAGGTGCTTCAAAGCGGCTACCTGTACCAGGATGTGCTTGTACGCAAGGCCGCGGTGGTGGTAAGCCGGGGGCCGGAAGAGGAGGCGCGGGAAACGCGCATGGCGGATGCCGGAACAGGCGGCTATGGCGGCGCGGATTGGGACAGCGGCGATCAATACCCGGGCAAGATTGGGAACGATGACGATGATGATGAAATTGAAGACTATGGGGATACGAACATCGCGGACCGCGATGGATATGAAGACCAGGACGAAGGAGAACAAAACGAATGAGCAGGATAGTCGGCATAGATTTGGGAACATCCACATCGGAAATCGCCTGTATTGTGGAAGGCGCGCCAAAGCTTCTTCCCAACTCCCTGGGAAAGCTGATTACCCCTTCCGTGGTGCATATAGGCCAGAACGGGGAAATCCTTGTGGGCGGGGAGGCCGCCGAATATCTTTTTACCCGGCCCGACTGCACTTTTATCGAGGTTAAGCGGCTTACCGGCAGCGGCGAGAAACTCAAGGCCCACGGGAAGGAGTACGCGCCGGAGGAGATCCAGGCGATGCTCCTCTCCTACCTGGTACGCTGCGCGGAAGCCAGCCTGAACGAAAAAATCGACCGCGCCGTGATCACCGTGCCGGCCTACTTCACGGACGTGCAGCGGCGGGCAACGGCAAAGGCGGGGGAGCTTGCGGGCCTGCGCGTGGAGCGCATCATCAACGAACCCACCGCTGCGGCGCTGGACTACGGCCTTTCAAACCTCAAGGAATGCAAGAACGTGCTGGTCTACGATTTGGGCGGCGGCACCCTGGATGTCACGGTGCTTGAGCTTTTTGAGGGGGTCATCGATGTGAAGGCGAGCTGCGGCAACAACCACCTGGGCGGCAAGGATTTTGACGAAATCATCATGCGCCACCTTGCCGATCCCTCGGGGGACGAGCGCGCCCTCATGCGCCTTAAAAAATCGGCGGAGGACTGCAAAATATCCTTAAGCGCCCGGGAGGAGTTTCAGGTGTCCCTCCCCTTCCTTTTGACCGACAGGGACGGGAAGCCGGTTTCGGTGGAGAAGGCCGTCAGTCGCCGGGACTTTGAGGACTGGATAGCGGAGAAGGTTATATCCACGCGGGAACCCATGCTGAGTGCCCTGGCGGACGCGGGGATCGGCCCGCAGGATTTGCAGGTCATACTCCTTGTGGGCGGCTCCACGCGGATTCCCTGCGTGAAACGCCTGGTGGAGGAAACCCTCGGCGCGGTTCCCCGCTCCCTGGTGGACCCCGACTTGACGGTGGCACGGGGCGCGGCGATCCAGGCGGGGCTTATCGAGGGCAGCATCAACAACGAGGATCTCGTGCTTACCGATGTCTGCCCCTACACCCTGGGAACGGCGCCCCTGCGGGATGGTTTGTTTGGGAAACGCCAGTTCTTCGACCCCCTCATCCCACGGAATATCACGATTCCCGCCGAAAAAGCGCGAATTTACATGACGGCCGCCGATTACCAGACCGAGGTGCTTATCGACGTGTACCAGGGGGAGTCCTCGGACCCGGCAAACAACGAGCGGCTCGGCGAGGTGCGCCTTACCGGGATCCCCGCCGCCAGGCAGGGGAAGGAGCAGATCGAGGTGACCTTTGGGTACGACATGAACGGCATACTCCAGGTAAAGGCAAGCGTTGTTTCCACCGGCAAGCAGGTTTCCGCGGAGATCAGCACCACAGGGGTAAAGGCCAAGCCGCTTTTGGACCTGGCGAAATGGGAAGACGCGGAAGGGGCGCGCAAGCTGCGCCCCCTGATACGCAAGGCGGAAAAGATGATCGCTTCGGGCAAGGATATAGGCGGGGACGCCGCCGTGCTCGTGCGGCGGCTCAAGGAAGCGCTTTTGCTTAACAACGAGGAACAGGCCGAAAACCTGCGCGACGAGCTGTTTGCCCTGCTTGACGTGCTGGGAAAAATGGACCAACTGCGGTGACGGGACTTGCAGGGCGTTATTACCGGCTGGGCCTTGCGGCGGCGCGGCGGCGGGATCTGGGCGCGGCCCTGCGCTACGCGGATTGTGTCCGCATTCTGGACCCGCAGCACTGCGGGGCATCCCGCCTTGCGGAGATCTGCCGGTATGAGCTTGGCGGGGCGCGGGAACAGGCGTTAGGGGAGATCGGCCTCCTTGCGGGGCAAAAGAAGTGGAAGGCGGCGGCAAAGGCGGCGAAACGGGCCGCCCATCAAAGCGTGCGGCTCCTTGCCATACAGGGCTGCCTGTGGGCTTTGGCAAAACGCCATGCCCCCGCGGCTGGCTGTTTCGCGGCGGCGCTGGCAAAAGACACGGGGAATTCTCCTGCCGCGGAGGCCCTGGCCGAACTCGGCCGACGGCGGAACTGTTTTTGGAGGTTCTTTTGCTCTTCAACTTCGGCGATGTAAAAAAAACCTATTACGAAACGCTGGGGGTCGCGCAAACCGCCGCAGCCGGGGAAATCAAGCGGGCCTATTTCTGCCTGGTGCGAAAATACCAGCCTGACCGCTTTCCCGAGGAATTCAAGGAGATCCGCGCGGCCTACGAAACCCTCATGGACGGGCAAAAGCGCGCCGAGTACGACGCCATAGGCAGGCTGCCCTCTTCCGTCGCGCTGCTCTTCCACGAGGCCCAGCGGCTGGACCGCTTCGGCAGGCGCGGCAAGGCCGCGGAGCTGTACCAACTGATTCTGAAAAGCCATCCCGAGCTGGACAACGTAAGGGAACACTACGCCAGGTCTCTTTCGGCAGACGACAAAACCGGCAAGACGGTTGAGGTTTGGGAAGAACTGTGCCGCAGGAATCCCGGCAACGCCCATTACGCCAGAGAGCTGGGCGAAAGCTATCTCGACCGGGGCTGGAACAAGAAGGCCCTCGCGGAAACGCGGCGTGCCCTGAGCCTTGACCGCGGTTCCGTGGATGGCTGGTCAACAATGATGTTTTGCACCCTCGCGAATCTGACAAAAAATTCGGATTCATGGGATGAGCTGCAAGACATCTGCCTCCAGGCCATCGGGGCGGTCAAAGAGGTCAAGGCAGACGAGTGGAAGAAAATGCGCATCTATACCTACGCGTTTATCACCAGCGGCACCCAGAAAAGCGACGCCGCCAGGGCCCATTTGCGGGAGATGATCCGCATAGTACGCGAGAACGGCCAAAACGGGCGGGCCGAGGGCCGAATGGCCATGAAAGAAATACTGCGCTTTATTCCGGCCGATGCCCTGGCGCGCTTCTACCCCGATCTGAAAGAGATGGCTGGTTTGCTTCCCAATATAGACGCGGATGACAGAAAGCTGCGCAGGCAGCTTGATGCCGTACGGATAAATTTTGAGATTGAAGGTCTGGTGGAAAAAAAGTTTTCCGAAATTTTCCGCGATCTTTTCAGAATATTAAACTCCGAGTTTGAAGAAACCGAAGAGGAGGAGCTTGAGGTTACAGCCATCGAGTACATCCTTCTCCGGGACAGACGCATCTACGCTCCGCAGTTAAAGCGTTTGAAAGAGGAGATCCCCGAACTCTACGCGCTTTGCGGTTCTTTTTTCAACGAAGTGCTGCGCACCCGCGATCCGGACAAACTGATGCATCAGCGCGCAAAGAAGATCAACAACCTCAAGCGCCGGGTCGGCTTTTTCGACAAAGAAGACCCGGATTCCGCGCCGCCGGAGATTATCCAGCGCGCCCAGCCCAAGATCGGCCGCAACGACCCCTGCCCCTGCGGCAGCGGCAAAAAATACAAAAAATGCTGCGGAGCATGAAAGAGGCGGAAGGATAGGAGAAACCACGGGCCACACAGAAAACACGCGCCTAAAAAACGTTTTGTCCGCCATCTTGCGCCAGCGGCGGGGAGGATACTCATGTCAATTCAACTGAGATCGGAAATTGAGCGGAAATTCCGGAACAAAGAATTCACATGCGAGAAAGAACTTACCATGTCTATTATCAGCGGCAAGTACAAGGTTGTGATCATTTGGCACCTGGGCAATGAGGGGTCCCACCGCTACAGCGAACTGTTTAAGCTGTTTAAGGGAATCAGCAACCGCATCCTGACCAAGCAGCTCCGGGATCTTGAGCAGGATGGGATAATATCGCGCCATGTATATCCTGTGGCACCGCCAAAGGTGGAATATTTCCTGACGGACATGGGGAAAACCCTTTTGCCCATTGTCAACGATATTTGGCGCTGGGGAAAAGAGAATATGCAATAGTACTACGAAAAATTTTTGGCCAAAGACAAACCTGCGGATTGTGATCGGTGATTTGGAAGGCATGCTCCATCAGCCCCTTTGGGGCTGGTCACGATTTTGCAAAGCAAAATCGTTGCTCGCCCATGCAACCCGGGCTGGCCACTCGCTTCGCTCGCTGCTCGCCCATGCAACCCGGGCTGGCAATTATAGGCAGTGGTTTGCATGCGCCGCACGCGGCGCTGAATTGCACCCCAGGACTTGTGAGAGAACCGGCAGGTTTTTGAACAAGTCTATTCCCAAGGGCGCAGATCGCAGGCGGCCTGTTCGTAATCGACAAGCGTGGTAATCGAGGGCGTTTTCCCGCACACCTGGCAGCCGGGATTCTGCCCAAGTTTTACTTTGCGGAATTCCATGGTAAGCGCGTTATACGTCAAAAGCTGTCCCACAAGGAGACCCTCCATGCCCAGCAGGAACTTGAGCGCCTCGGTGGCCTGCAAGGTTCCTATAACCCCGCCCATCACGCCCAGCACCCCCGCCTGACGGCAGGTGGGAACGGCGTCCGGGGGCGGCGGATCATGAAACACGCAGCGGTAGCAGGGGCCCCTGCCGGGAACATAGCTCATAAGCTGTCCCTGGAAACGGATAATCCCCGCGTGCACAAAAGGTTTTTTCAGCATGACGCAGGCGTCATTTATAAGAAATTTCACCGGGAAATTGTCGGTTCCGTCAATGATAAAATCGTAATCCCGGTCGCTGATAATATCCCTGATGTTGCCCGCATTGATCCACTCGTTGTAGGCGGCAACCTCCACGTCGGGATTCATCGCGTTCATGCTTTCCTTTGCGGACTGGACCTTTGCCTTGCCCACATCCTGGGTCGCGTGGATGATCTGCCGCTGGAGGTTGGACAGATCAACGCGGTCCGCGTCGGCTATGCCGATGGTTCCCACCCCGGCGGCGGCCAGATACATTGCCGCAGGCGCGCCCAGGCCGCCAGCCCCGATAATAAGCACCCTGCCGGCGGAAATGCTTTTCTGTCCCCTGACGCCGACTTCCTTCAAAATAATGTGGCGGGAATACCGCTGGAGTTGTTCGTCCGTGAATGCCATGCTCACCCCTTGTGCCCCGCCTATACGGCAAGCCCACCCTTTACCACGGCAAGAAGATAGGTCCCGTCCTCCGACTGCGTAACGGACACCACCCTGTGGCCCTCGTCCTTGAGGCTGCGGGGCACGTTCTGGATAGGCTCGCCGCCGTTCAAGCGAACCTCCAGCACCTGGCCGTCCTCCAATTCCTCCAGGGCGACTTTTGTTTTGACAAAAGTCACCGGACACACGACGCCGGTAATATCCACCCGCGCGTCTACATGCTGATCGCTCATCGTGCCGCTTCCTCCAAATCTTTTTTCAGGCTATCCGCGCCGACCCGCATAAGGGTGCGCCCAAAACGCTCGCCCGCCTTGCCGTTGGCCTGGTAAAACCGCACCGCCACATCCGCCGCCTTAAGAACCTTTTCCTTGTCAAAAACAAGGGGCAGGAGATGAAGCCCTTCCTTTATTTCATTCCCGAACATTCCGCCGAAGGACAAAAGATACCCGCCTTTCCCCTGCCAGGCGTCGGAGGGGCAGGTCTTGGCGCATTTGCCGCAGTACACGCAGGCCCCCCCGGCAAAGGACAGGGAGGGCTTTTCCCTGTCAAGCGCTATGGCCCCGGCGGGGCACACGGCCGCGCACAGGCCGCAAAAAGTGCAGGCCGCGCTTTTCCACTCAGGGAAAATGCCGCCCTTGATGCCAAAATCGTTTTCCTCGGCCTTTAGGCAGTTGTTTTTGCAGCCGGTGATTCCTATCTTAAATTTGTGGGGCATCTGCTTTCCGAAGTACCGCGCGTCCAGTTCCTCCGCCAGGGCCGTGGTTTCTATCGCGCCGGAAGGGCACACCGCCGAACCCTGGCAGGCCGTAACGGTGCGCACCCTGGGCCCGCACACGCTTACCTTTACATCCGCGGAGGCGAGATCCTTTTTTACCTCCTCAATGTCGCCGGTCGAAATAAACGGAACCTCCACCCCCTGCCGCGATGTCAGATGGACATATCCCTTCCCGTATTTTTTTGCCACCTCGGCGATCTTGAAAAGCTGCTCCGCCCTCAGTTGGCCGCCGATCACCTTGAGCCGCATGGAAAACTTGTCTTTCTGGATTTGCCGCATGAACCCGCCCTTTTTGAGCGCGGCATAATCAACCTCCGCCATAGCCCGCCTCCGATACCTCAAAACTCCGTCTACTTTTCATAGTAAAACACTAGGTAATATACGATATTTTTTTGTTTTTGGCAAGGGGGGGGGTGACGCACTGTCAACAAGTTAAGAAAAAGATGTGCGCCTTTTTGGCGCTCCCGCGCCAAAAACCAGGCTTTCCGCTTCAATTCCTCGGCCCCTTAAGGGGCCTGCGGGATTTCCGCTTCAATCC
>JAISXE010000078.1 GCA_031270615.1 Spirochaetia bacterium | reverse complement strand
GCTCGGCCATTAACCTATGTATACGCCAAGGGCTTTTTAGGGCCTCTTGCCCGGAAGCATTGCTATCGCAGACACGCTCCCGCGTGCGTTTGCCGGGGCATGCGCGTGGCCGCTCCGCGCCCCTCCGATCCCTTGCGCGAAGCGCCGCCTTCGACAGGCTCAGGCGGCGTTTATGCTATCAGGCCTGGTTTGCCCTTGTCCGTGCGGTCAGTGGTTCCCGTCATTGCGGCCAGCCCAGCCCAATATTGAAACCGCCACCATGTTATTCTCCGCGAAAAGCTGCCGATGATCAACGTATGAAGAAGAGTATTTTCGGCATTGTGTGCGCGCTCTGCGTGCTTGGAAGCGCCGTCCTGCACGCGCAGGACGGCGCGCCGGCAGCGGAGGGCAATCTTGCGATGGAGCCCTTCGTTTCCCGCCTGAAGGCGGGGGTCAAGGGGCCGCAGATAAAGCTCACCTGGCAGGATTCGCGGGACGAGTCGGTGCAGTACGCGGTGTACCGCCATACCAGGGAAATCACTCCGGAGAACTTCCGCGCGGCGACGCTTGTCGTCCATGTCCCGAAGGGCCAGGAAATGTACGTCGACGCGCCGCCGACCCCCGGCGAGTATTTCTACGCCGTCCTGGCCGTTGACCCCGGGGGCAAGCTGCACGGGGTTTTCATCCCCTTCCGCAACAAAACGACCGCCGGCATCGTCATAGAATACACCATGGCGGAAGACGGCCTTGCCGCCCACATCAGCCAGCTCCAGGCAGCGGTGGAAGGAAAAGACATCGTTATCACCTTTGCGGCCTCCCGCGCGGATCGCGGCCTGATGCTGTTCCGCAGCACCTCCCCCATTCTGTACCCGTCCCAGCTCCTTTCCACGCGCGAGGCGCGCAGAATAAAAAGCGGCGAAAACAGGGTACTGGATTATCCCGTGGCGGGCATTCCGTACTACTACGCCTTGGTGGACGAAGACCTTCTTACCTCAGGCAACTCCGAAAGCATCAAACTGGTGCCGGGCGACAACACGACCACCCAGCCCGCGAAAGTCGTCCTAAAGGAGGAAAGCCCGGCCCTGGCAACGGGACCGGCGTCAGCCCCGGACCCGGGGCTTGCGGCGCAGCCCAGGGGGCGGCCCCTGCCCCTGCCGTATTTCATCCTTGACTCCAAAATATCGGCGGAGGAATCCCTCCAACTGCCCGCCCCGGCCTCCATACCCGATTACCGGGGCCTTTCCCTCGCAGCCGAAAAAGCCGTTCTGGACATCCTCTCGCGCGTGGAACCCGTCCCGGCCGCGGCGGCAACGCCCGTCCTCCTGGAACAGGACAAGACGCGCGGGCTACGCAAGGAGGACTATACCCTGCAAACCATCCTGCGCGGCGCTTTTGCGGAAAAAAACTGGAAGGAAACGGAAAAACTCCTGAACCATTACCTTGACATGCCCATCACCAACGACGCCCGCAGCCGCGCGTATTTTTACCGGGGGCAGGCACTGTTTTTCCAGCAGCGCCACGAAGAAGGCTTCATGGATTTCCTTATGGCCCTGGACAAACACTATACCGCGGTGGATCCCTGGCTATCAAAAATCCTCGAAACTATGAAGTCGGCCGCCGCTCAAGCCGGAGGTTGAGCCGGTTTTCCCAGCTTGCGCCCGGCGCCAGTTTCAGCTTCCAGCGCGGGAGTATGCAGGAAGACTGGTATGCGGATTTCTCGCCCCCGCCCGCGGGGCAGGCCGTTTCCACCGGAAGGCTCCAGACCTGGGCCGGTTCGAGCGTAGAAAAGGAAAGCACGGTATTGTTGGCAAGGTCCTCGAAAGCGAGTTCCGAAACGTTTTTCAGCACCGCCTTTTCCGAACTGACGGGAACGCGGGAATCCTCCTCGGTGCGGAATATCTTCAAGTCCTCCGCCCCCTTCGATGCAAAGGAAAAGTTCAACTCGCAGCCGAACACCGCGGACAGGCTCTCCGTTCCCACGTTGCCCAGGGTATAGTACAGGTTGATCCCCGCGCCCTTGAAAATGAATTTTTTGACAATCCTGACGCTGCCCGCAAACGCGCCGCAGGAAACCTCGCCGGTGTATTCCAGGACAAGCTCGCTGCGCTCCCTGTCGCATTTGACAAGCTCGAAAGGCGCTTCCCCGAAAAAGGAAGCGCGGGGGAAATTCAGGCTTTCAAAATCGTCCACGCCGACGGTCTCGTCAAAAAAATAATCGATGAAGGTCTTGCGCGAATAAAAATCCGCAACGCTGTCCTCCACCGTTTCCCGGCTGCGGGCCAGGGTGTCCAGGTAGTTCCACGATTTAGGCAAGTAATCCAGCTCAAAAAGCCGCGCGCCCAGGGTATGGACGTAGGCATTCATCTCGTTCCCCTGGTAGAGGTATTCCGTCCTGCGATCCAAGTCGAAATCCGCCGTCACAATCGAAGGAATAAAAACGCCTTTCTGCCGCGTGATCTTTTCGGCGCTGATAAGGGCGTGGTAGGCCTTCTTGCGCAGCGCGTTCCTGTATATGCCCCCGAAACAAGGGGAAGGCCAATAGGCGAAACCCTGCTGGGCCTTCCACAGTTCCTCCCGCGCGGAGGACTTGCGGTATTTGTCCCCCCGGACCTGGCTCACCAGGATATTGACGTACTGCATCTTCGCGTACAAGTCGCCGGCCTCCGGGTAGCGCACCAGGAAGCGCCGGAAAAAGCCGCTCCCCGCCGCCACGGGCCGCCTGCCGCCCTTCGCGCTCTTCGCGGCGGCGTCATAAGCCGCCCTCTCCTCCGGCCCCATCGCCAGCCGCATAAGCTGCGTCCGGGAGCCGCAAGGAAAGTAGGCCTTCCGCCGGGGCGGGTACTGGCGCAGGAAGCGGCCCGGATGAATCATCTCCAGCCAGTCTGAGGAATCCAGCAGAAGCCGGAAAAATTCCGTCAGCTTTTTCTCCTTGTGCCATTTCTTGCCCCCCCCCGCGCTGCCGCCGAAACTCTTCCCGTCCACAAGAATAACCGCCAGTTTCTCCTCGCCCCCCGCCCCCGCCGCATGCAGTGCCCGGATTTTTTCAAGAATCTCCTGCGGCTCCAAATCCAGAATATCCTGCCCCCACTCATCGCAAAGAGGAAAAACCACCAGCGTCTTCCCCTGGTCCTCGGTAATATACGGCTGGAAACGCTCCGAAGCAGGAATCCCCGACGCCGCGAAATGGTTATCGCTAAGAAAAACATAATCCATACCGCAGGAACTTAAAACCGAAGCAAGGGACGGCTCCCACTCCGTCTCGCCAACCCAGCCCCCGCGGGGGCGGCAGCCGATCTTCTTCCTAAGCCACGTCGTCAGCCTCTCAAACTGGTCCAGCCGGTCCGCACGCGGAATCAGCGGCAGAATAGGATCGTAAAACCCCCCCCCCAGCAGCTCCACCTGCCTGCGCTTCGTCAATTCCCGCAGAACCTCAGTAACCCCCGTGTGGCGGTTGTCCAGCCAGCCCAGCAAGGAACCCGAAAAATGGAAAGTGCAAGCCGCCTGGGGAAACTCGTACACCGCGGTAATAAGCGGCTTATAATCGCGCTGGTAAATCTCCTCAATCTCGGCATCCTTCAGCCCGATGGGGAGGGAATTGACTGTTCCAAAAATCAGTTTGAGCTTCGTCATTTTTTCCTGCGGCACCGCGCGTGCCAGGGCCAGCATACCCCATGTCCGCCCTTTATTACCAGCCCCCACGAAGAAAATCAATCACAGGCCGAGCGGACGGAAAAAGCAGGCAGTCAGTAGAAATTAGGAATGAGGAATGAGGAACAGGGCGCGTTTTTTTTCGGCCCAGCCGAAAAAAAACCGGGCTATCCGCTGCAAGTCCTCAGCCCGCCTTCGGCGGGCTTGCGGGCTTTCCGCTTCTATCCCTCGCGCATGGGCGAGCAACGATTTGCGAAGCAAATCGTGACCAGCCCCTCGCGCATGGTTGCACGCAGGGGAACCGCCTTTGGCGGTTCCCGCCAAAATGTTGCGCTCTGGGGCTGCAAGCATGTTCTGCGTTGCGGGAGGCGTTTGGTTTGTAAGCGTCTTTTGGTGACAAGGCGCAACATTTTGACCCCATCCGGCACGCGTAAATGGCTCTTGCAATCGCGGTGGCCGCGGCCGGCGGTGATAAAGACGCGCATTTGCCTTGCAAATGCAGTGGTGGCATACCCCGCG
>JAISXE010000367.1 GCA_031270615.1 Spirochaetia bacterium | reverse complement strand
GGAAAGCCCGGTTTTTCGCGCAAGCGAAAAACGCGCCCCTCATTCCTCATTCCTCCCCTTCCCGCTTTTCTTTTTTTGCTGTAGACTGAACGTTATGCCCCAAATACTTTTGCCTCTTGGCGCAAGTCTTGCTGGCCTTTGCCTGGTACAATTTCTTAATATTTCCGGCGGAGCTTTTATCGGCGCCATAGCCGGTGCGGCGGTGGTCCGCCTTGCGTGGGACAAATCCGCCGCGCCGCCCAAGCCGCTGCAATTCTTCGCGCGCACCCTCATTGGAATCATCATCGGGATTCCCGTAAACCGCCAGGCCCTCCAGACGGCATCCTCCGCCATCGTCCCGATAGCGCTCATGATCATCGGCCTTATCGGTTTGTGTTTTTTTTCGGCATGGCTGACCACGAAAGTCTCGAAACTGGATACGGCCACGGCTTTCTGCGGTTCCTCCCCGGGCGCGGCGACAACGATGGTGGTCCTCTCGGAGGACCTCGGCGGGCAGACGCCGATTGTCGCCGTGCTGCACAGTTTCAGGCTGATTCTTATTGTCGTCCTCATGCCCATCGGCGTAAAGGTTTTCCAATCGACGGGGGCTTTGGCCGCTGCCGTGGAAACAGCCGCCGCCGCGCAGGCCATTGCCGGAGATTCCCCCGCGGTATACTGGCTGAAACTCGCGGGACTGCTGGCGGGCAGCCTGTGCGCGGCGTATTTTTTTCGGAAATGGAAAGTGCCTGCGGCGGAAATCATGGCCGGGATTTTGGTGGCGGCAATCGGCAACCCCCTGTTCCTGCGCCTGGAAACCTACCCCGCCATCTGGCGGCCCTTGGCCAGTTGGATCATCGGCGCGGCCATCGGATGCCAGATAACGCGGAGTTCCCTTCGCGCCATACGCCACTTCATACCCGTATGCGGCGTGCTGACGCTTCTCCTGGTGGCGGCGGGCATTCTTCTGGGCTGCCTTTTGTCCGTAACCACGTCCCTGGATATTGTCACCGCGCTTCTGGGCGCCTGCCCCGGCGGCATTGACGCCATGGTGCTTCTTGCCGGCGAGATGCACGCAAGCGCCCCCCTTGTGGCAACGATGCATACCATCAGGCAGATACTCATTATGCTTACCATGCCGTTTCTTATCCGCAGGATTGTGGGAAAAAGCAGGCGATGATGCAGTCCCTTGCCCCGCTTCTGGGAGGGCTTGCCCTCCTCTGCGTTTTTCGCTTCCTGAACCTTCCCGGCGGCGCTTTTATCGGCGCGATCATCGGTGGCACGGTGGCGCGGCTTTTATATGCCCGCTCGAAGCCGCCGCCCCAAAAACTGCAGGGCCTCTCGCGCATTCTCCTGGGGATTTCAATCGGCACCCAGGTAAACAGGCAAACCCTGGGCGAAATAGAGGCTGCCGCCGTTCCCGTGCTGTGCATGGTTATCGGCATCCTGGTTTTCAGTTTCCTCCTGGCAAAGTCCATGAGCAAATTATCGGGCATGAATTTTACCACTGCCCTCTGCGGGGCCTCGCCGGGCATGATGTCGGTCATGATCATGCTCGCCGAAGATTTGGGGGGAAACGTTCCCGTTGTGGCCGTCCTGCATACCATGAAGGTGTTTTTCACCGTCGGCCTTATGCCTTTCATCACGGAATCCGTCAAAACCGGGGAGGCTGCCTTCGCGGCGGCGGCCGGGCCGTGGGTCCCGGCGTCCCTTGCCGTTTATTATGGGAAGATTCTGTTTCTTGTCCTGGGAGGCTTTTTGCTGGAAAAGCTCCTGCGGCGCTGGAAAGTCCCTTCCGCCGAGTTCCTCGCGGGGCTGTTCATCGCATCGGTCTGCAATCCCCTTTTTTTGCAACTGGAAATTTTCCCGCCGCTCTGGCAGCTTGCCGCGCTCTGGATTATCGCCACAAGCATCGGCACCCAGATAAGCCGGCAGTCGCTTGCGGCCGTAAAGCGCTATGTGCTTCCCTGCGCCGTCCTTGTGGTAACGCAGATATCCTTTGGCTTGCTTTTGGGCTGGATCCTGTCGCGAACCACAACCATAGACCGCGTGACGGCCATCATCGGGACCTGCCCGACCGCCATGGAGGCCATGGTCATCCTTGCCGCCGAAATGCGGGCCAACGTCCCCCTGGTTACGGCAATGCACACCACGCGCGTCATTATCGTCATGATTGTCATGCCGCTTCTTGTCCGCAAGGTGTCGGCAAAAAACACGCCTTGATAGCAGGCACTGCTATCAAGGGAGAAAAACCACGGGCCACACCGACCATGCGGGCAGAAAGACACCGGCGGCACTGGGCGCGCCGGGGGAAAAAGCAAAATTCCTTTTTTTCGTTCTTTTGGCTGTGCTGTCTGCGGGGTCAGTGGTTATCTTTTTTTTAGCGCTCCAAAACCGCGCGGATGCGGCGCACGCCCGCAGAGGAGGACTGTTCCTTTTGGATCACGAACCTGCCCAGCACGCCGAGGTGTTCCACATGGGGGCCGCCGCACACTTCTTTTGAAAAATCCCCCATGGAGTAGACCTTGACCTTTTCCTCGTATTTGTCGCCGAAGAAGGCGTAGGCCCCGGCCTTCCTCGCATCTTCCAGGCTCATCACTTCCATTTTGACGGGAAGGTCGGCCTGTATCTGCTGGTTGACGATCTCCTGCACGCGCGCGAGCTGCTCCTTCGTCAACGGTTCGGGATGGGGAAAATCAAAGCGCAGGCGCTCCGGGGTGATGTTGCTGCCCATCTGCCGCACATGGCCGCCCAGGACGGTGTGCAAGGCTTTGTGCAAAAGATGGGTCGCCGTGTGCAGGGCCGTCGTCATTTCCGAATTGTCCGCCAGGCCGCCCTTGAAGGTTTTCTCCGCGCCCTGCTTGGACAGATCCTGGTGTTTGGCGAAAGCCTCGTCGAAACCCGGCCGGTCAACGCTCATGCCGTTTTCCGAAGCAAGCTCCTCGGTAAGCTCGATGGGAAACCCGTAGGTGTCGTACAAACGGAAAGCAACCCTGCCGGGAATGACCTTCTGCGGGTTCCTGAGTAAATTGGGGAGGAGTTTCTCAAACTCGTGCTCGCCTTTTTTGAGGGTTTCAAGAAAGCGCGTTTCCTCGCCGCATAGCTCGTCCAATATCTGTTGCCGTTTCTGGCCCAGGACGGGGTAGTATTTTTCGTACATTCCGACAACCACTTCCGCCGGGGCGGCGAGAAAAGCGTCCTCCCTGCCCAGCTTGCGGCCGTGGCGGCTGGCCCTGCGGATGAGGCGGCGCAGGATATAGCCGCGCCCGATGTTGGAAGGTTTTATTTCCGCCTCGTCACCCAGCATAAACGCCGAAGCCTTTACATGGTCGGCTATGATTCTGATGGAACGGTCGGTGCTTTCGTCTTTGCCGTAAGTTTTGCCCGTCACCTTTTCTATCGCGGCGATGATGGGGGTAAAGACCTCGATTTCGTACACGGATTTTTTTCCCTGGAGCATGGCCGAAGTCCGCTCGATCCCCATGCCCGTATCCACGCAGGTGCGCGAGAGTTTCTCGTAGCCGCCGTCCGCCTTTTTGTTGTACTGCATGAACACGTCGTTCCAGATTTCAAAGTATTTGCCGCAGCCGCAGCCGGGGCGGCAGTCCGGGCCGCAGGCCGCTTTGCCCGTGTCGTAGAACATCTCCGAGTCGGGGCCGCAGGGGCCGGTCTCGCCCGCGGGACCCCACCAGTTGTCCCCCCGGGGCAGGAAGTAAATCCTTTCTTTGGGAATGCCCACGCCCTGCCAGATTTCCGCGGACTCATCGTCAGGCGGAACCTCCCCGTCTCCCTGAAAAACCGTCACCGAAAGCCGCCGAGGGTCTATGCCCAGCCACTCCTTCGAGGTAAGGAATTCGTAGCTCATCGCTATCGCTTCTTTTTTGAAGTAATCGCCCAAAGACCAGTTGCCCAGCATCTCAAAAAACGTCAGGTGGCTGGGGTCGCCCACGGACTCGATATCGCCCGTGCGCACGCACTTCTGGAAATCCACAAGCCTTTGCCCCGCCGGGTGGGGCTCGCCCAAAAGATAGGGCACAAGCGGGTGCATGCCCGCCGTGGTGAACAAAACAGTGGGGTCGTTTTCCGGGACCAGAGACTTTCCGGAAATTTCCCGGTGGTTTTTTGAAACAAAAAAACCGATAAATTTTTCGCGCAATTCGTTTGCCGTCATAGCAGGGAAATACTACCCCAAAAAAAGAGGGGGGTCAATATCACGGAGGGGGAGCGGGGTGCGAAGTGTGAGGAGTGAAGCACTAAATAAGAAGTTGGGCGCGTTCCCGCCTCCGGCGGGAACCGGGCTTTCCGCTCCAATTCCTCGCCCCGCCTGCGGCGGGTCTGCGGGATTTCCGCTGCAATCCCTCGCGCATGGGCGGCAGACCGTTTTGCTTTACCAACGCGGGGCTTCGCCCACGGCCTGCTTGTACGGCCTTTTAAGAAAATTGCGACCAGCCAGGTCGCATGGGCGAGCAACGATTTTGCTTTGCAAAATCGTGACCAGCCCGGG
>JAISXE010000360.1 GCA_031270615.1 Spirochaetia bacterium | reverse complement strand
TGCAAGCGCCCAGGAAAACGCGCGCGAAGCGCGTCCCTTAATTATGCTTTACGGCCGGCGCACGCACATCCATCCCCGCCTGATTATAAAGCAGACTGCCTTTAGGCAGTCTGCGCGCCGCATCGCGTCTGCGCGCCTAGAGCAAGCGTTTTTTCCGCTGGGCTGGTCGCGATTTGCTTCGCAAATCGCTGCTCGCCCATGCAACCTGCCAGGCCCTGCGTGTCCGTACTACCAACCTTCCTTGCCTCTATCTGAATACCTCTAATTTTCTATTTCCAGCCAGCCAAAAAAACCCGGCCCTGGATGCGGCCAGTGTTTTTCCCTCTGGCTGAACAACCGCGGTTGATGAAAAACCAAAAGCGGGTTACATTTCGTACATGAAGAAAAAAGCCGCTTTTATTGCCCTTGTTTCCTCCCTGCTTTTCGACGCCTGCGCGGTACGCCAGGATATAACGCTCCTGGCAGGAGCCGCGGGATCCGCTCGCCTTGAGGCGGAACTGCATCCGGTCTTTATGGCTTATTACAGGGACCTTGCTTCGGGTTTTGACAGCTCCTTTGATCCGGCGAATCCGCGCTATTTCAACATGGAGGCAATCGAAGCCGGTTTCCGGCGCAACGCGGAGCTGCGGCTTGATTCCGCGCGCGCCCCGCAGGCGGGAAAACTCGTCCTGGATTTCCACATCAGGGATATCTCCGCCGCCGTCAAAAACGAAACCAAAACCGCCCAGGGTATCATAAGCAGGGAAAGCGGCTCCGGGGGCCAGACCCTCAGCATCCGCCTGAACAGGGACAACCTTTCCTCGCTTTTGAAGGTGATCCCCGAAGCGGATTCCCCCCTGGCGAAAATGCTCCTGCCGCCCGAAGGTGCCGCCATAAGCGAAAACGAGTATATCGAACACCTTGCCTGGGCGCTTGAGGATTACGCGAAAGACGAAAAAATCGAAGACATCCTTCGTTCCTCCGCGATCCGCTTTTCAATAAAGACTCCGGGGAAAATCGTGTCGCACACAGGCGGCAAACTGAAAAGCGAGCGGGAAATCCTTTTTGAAATCCCGATTCCGCGCCTTTTTACCCTGGAAAAACCGCTTGGGTTTTCCGTCACCTACTAGAAAAAGGGGAACCGCTGACCACGCGGACGGGAAGACGATTTTCTTCTTTTTTTTTCGGTATTTTGTCCGTGAGGTCAGTGGTATCCTTTCGGGTCTAATGCAAAAGCAGCACCGGGTTTACCGGCTTGCCCCAGCGCGAAATGGAAAAGTGCAGGTGGTTCCCCGTTGAATATCCCGTGGAACCCACGTCCCCAAGCCGTTGGCCTTCGTTTACCCACTGCCCGGTTTTGACGCGGATAAGGCTCATGTGGGCATACGAACTCACATAGCCGCCCGCGTGCGCCACGACAACGTAATTCCCCGAAATGCCGTTGTATCCGGTTTCAATGACGCGCCCCTCCATTGCCGCGCCGATGGGGGCGCCGTGATTCCCGGCTATATCTATGCCGTTATGGAAACGCCGGGCGCCGGTAAAAGGATCGGCGCGGTAGCCGTAAGGGGAGCTTATCCAGCCGCGCAGCGGGTAACGGAAAAGCTCCCCCCAAATACGGCGCAACTCGATAACAGGCAGTTTCGCCTCAGGAATGAAGATTTTCTCCCCCGGCTTATAGTCAAACTCCTCAATGTTGTTCACTTCCAGAAGCTGCTCCGGTGCCAGCGCGTAGGTTTCGCACAGCGCCTCAAGGCTGTCTCCGGCCTTGACCGTGTGCATGATGCCGTCCATGTTCGGAATGCGCAGCTCCGTCCCTATTTGCAGAAGGCGCGCCCGCTCGATCCCGTTGCAACTGATAACGCTGTCCTGGTTAAGCTGCATTTTCTGGGCAATGTCGGAAATGGTGTCATACTTTTCCACCGTGTACATCGTGAAAGAAAGCACGTTCTTCGGCGGGACATCGGGGATATCCTCCTCCGGCGGCATTTCCCCGGCAGCAAGAGCCGCCGCGTAGTCCTCCTCCAGATATATGCTCAGGCGCAGGTCGGGCTGCCCCAGCCCCGTTTCCCCCCCGGACTGCGGGGCATCGCGCATCGGCACGCTCAACACGGCAAAACCGAAAGCCGCCAGGGCCACAAGCCCGCGCAGCGCCTCGCCCGCCCTGCACCGGGCCGCCGCTTTGTGCAGGCAAATAACAACCGTCCTCCAGACACGTCTCGTTTTTTCCATCGGTTTTTCTCTAATTCTTCTCTGTTTTATACCGCGCATCGGGATGCTGTGTGAAGTAGTCCAACACGGTCTTTTTCACCGCCTCGAAACTCTTCCCATTATTAATCGACACAAAAAGGCCGTGCCCAAACGCCAAATTCTGGCAAAACCAGGAAAAAAACCGCTGCGCGCGGCTTTTCAGAAAATCCGCAGGCTGGAAACGCGGCAAAAGCTCGAAAAACCTCAGCGCCACGGCCTGGAGGTCCACCCTCATCTGAAAGGCCGGGTCTTTTTCCCTGCGCCGCAGAAACGCGAAAAACCAGGGCGCGCGGGCCGCCGCGCGCCCTATCATGATGCCGCCGGGATTGTAACGTTCTTTTTTGAGGGCCCAGCCGACAAAGGTTTTCACGTCCCCGTTGCCGACAAGGGGTATGGGAAGCTCGGCCCCCAAAGCCGCAACATAGTCCCAGCGCGCAAGGCGGCCGAACTTTTCTTTTTTTATGCGGGGGTGCAACGTTATAAAATCGACGCCTTCCTCCGCAAGCCCCCGGCAAAACGCGGACAAATACCCGAAATCGTCCTCGTAGCCCACGCGGAGCTTTACCGACAGCGTCTTTGTCTTCAGACGCTTGCGCAGAGCCGCCGCAAGGCGCCGCGCGCGCCCCGGATCTTTCATCCAAGCCACCCCCGCGCCCGCCCTGACGATTTCCGGGGCGCTGCACCCCATATTGAAATCAACGCCGAGCCCCGGCCTCTCCTCCAAAAACCCCGCGGCGGCGGCGGCCTTCTCGATATCCGATCCCACAAGCTGGTACACGAGCCTCTCCGGCTCCGGTTCGGGGTTGATATAGAACCCCTCATAGGGCCCGCGCTGGAGCAAGGCCGCGCAGCTTATCATTTCGGTAAAATACACATCGCAGCCGCCAAAATCTTTCACCAACTGGCGCAGCGCCGGGGTCGTCAGCGCCGCCATGGGAGCAAGGATAAGCGCGTCACGGGAAAACATAAAGGTTTACCGCCACCTGTGCCTAAAACAAAAACCGCCGGGGCTTGGGCGCACCGGCGCCGCGGCCCGCCTTTTTACGCGGAAAGCGATTTCTCGGTTTCCGGATCAAAGAAAATCACTTTTTCGGGATTCGGCATAAAACTCACGGCATCGCCCACCTTAAAGGCGCGATGCGGCGGCACGCGGGCAATCAGGGACTGGCCGCCCACGCCCGCGTGCAAGTGGATTTCCGCGCCCAAAGGCTCCACAACCTCTATCCGCGCCTGAAAAGTCTTGCCCTCCTCGCCGCGTTCCGCCAAAAGAAGGTCCTCCGGCCTGACACCGAAAATAAGCCGCCTTCCCGCGCGGGATTTCAGCTTATCCTCCTGGCCGGGAACCGCCAGGAGGAAACCCTCGCCGCCCGCCGCGCGCAAACCGTCCTCCGTAATCGTCACCGGAAAAAAATTCATCGGCGGCGAACCAATAAAACCCGCCACAAAAAGGTTGTCAGGATGGTTGTACAACTGAAGCGGCCCCCCCGTCTGCTGGATTATCCCGTCCTTCATCACGACAATCTTGTCGCCCATAGTCATCGCCTCGACCTGGTCGTGGGTAACGTAAATCATCGTCGCCTGCAAACGGCTGTGCAGCGCCGAAATCTCCGC
>JAISXE010000353.1 GCA_031270615.1 Spirochaetia bacterium | reverse complement strand
GCCATTATCTGGAGGCTGATCGGCAGGGTGCAGTTTCACCACAATCCGGGGGTGTACGAGGCCGGGGGGAGCGGTTTTGAGAACGAGCTTACCGACAGCCTTTTTGACGTGCGGCTGCGCTATCAGGAACAGATGGATGCTGTTTTCGGCAGGTATACGGTGCCCGAAGAGCGGCCCTACTGCGGGAAGCTGCCTTCGGCGCAGAGGAAGGCGAATGCGCCTGCGGTGGTTTTTCCCATCGGCGAGTATAATTTGGTGAATCTTATGGCCGAGATTGTCGATGCGTACTGCGAGTTTGTCCCGAAAATCTGTAGGCCCGGGTCCGACGGCCACTACGGTTCCACCGTGGAATACGATGTGTTTACGGTGCAGGCCCTGGGCCGACGCATCCACTACGGCGCGTTTTATGTGTCGGAGAGGAAGTACCGCGACGCTCCTGATTTTTACCGGGACCTTATTGAGTCGGGCGACGCGGGCGCGGTGATGTCCGCGCTTATGCGGCCGGAGGTCGAGGAAAAGATCCTCCGCCGCGTGGGGGAAAAAGCGGCGGCGCTTCAGGCTTGCAAATCCCCTTCGCGGGCATTCCTGCAGCCGGAGGCGGTAAGCGGTTTTTTCCGCGACGTGGTTATTCCCCTGACGCGGGAGGGCGAGGTACTCTATCTTATGAACCGCTCGCGCTGAAGGCCCCCGGCGCGGGCGCCGCGCGAAGGTCGGCGAAACGGGCAGGGCTAAGGCGCGGAAGGTCCTCCGGCGAGACGGATAGCTGGACGCCCACCGCGCCGCCCGAAATGATTATGCGCTCCATGGCCCGCGCCCCGGCATCGATAAAAAGCGGATAGGTTTTTTTCATGCCCACGGGGGAGCAGCCGCCCCGGATGTAACCCGTCAGGGGAAAAAGCTCCCTGACTGCTACCAGCTCGATTTTTTTTTCGCCCGCGGCCTGCGCGGCTTTTTTCAGGTCCAGCTCCGCGTCTCCGGGGACGCAGAAAACGTAGATGTTTTTCCCGCCGCGGGCGACAAGGGTCTTAAACAACTCCGATGGTTTTTTCCCCAGTTTTTCCGCCACGGCCCGCAGGTCTGTTTTCCCGTCCGCGGCGTCATAGGTGTATGCCGTGTGGTTTATTCCCGCGGCTTCAAGAATCCGCATGGCGTTTGTTTTTTGCTGTTTTGGCATGGCGGCTCCTTTTATGACCCATGGACGCAGGGAGACAGAAATCAACCACGGACAACACGGACATCACTGACAAGACTGACAGCACTGGCAGGCGCGGACAAAGACGGGAAAATCCGATCAAAAGTCCGTATTTGTCTGTGTTGTCCGTGGTTTCCCCTATCCCGCATAAGGCGGGTCAACAGCCTGCACAAGCTCGCGGCTTCCGGGGCGGGAAACCCGCCGGTATTCCGCCCCCAGCATGCGGGCAAAGGAGGCGGCCTCCGTTTTGTTAGCCCCCGGCGGGTTTGTGTCGACAAAAACGCTCCGTATGCCCTCCGCCCTGATGCGCTGCCCCAGGGCGCGGATTTCGCCGCCCATGTTCCCGCCGGGGGCAAGGGCAACGTTTGCCTCGCCATCGGACACGATGACAAGGACGGTTTGCAGCAAGGCGTTTTTCAGTTTTTCGGCGCGGATCAGCTTCCATGCCTTGAAAAGGCCGTCCGCAAAGGGCGTGGCGCCGCCGGAGGAAAGCCCTTCGAGTTTTTTCCGCGCCAGGTGGACGCTGGAAGCCGGCGGCAGAAGAACCCGCGCCTCCTGCCCGCGAAAAGCGATAAGGCCCACCCTGTCCCGCCGGATGTAGGCGGCCCGCAGCAGGGCGAACACGGCCCCTTTTGCCGCCTCAAGCTGGGCCGAGGCCCCCATCGAGTCGGAGGCGTCCACAAGGAAAAGTATCAGGCCCGCGCCCCGCGCGAGGCGGATTTTTTTGCGTATGTCGCGCGGCAGGACTTCCAGCGGCCTTCTGCCCGCCCCGCGCAGGGCGGCGGCCTGGATGCTCGCAAGCACCGCGGGATCCCGCACCCTCTCCCCCGGGGCAGGCGCGGCGGCGCGGATAAAACGCCCCCTATCGCCCGCGCCCACGGTTTTCCGCCTGCCCCTGCCCGCGCTTTTCCGCCGGGCCAGGGCAATATCGAAGCCCGCCCCCATGTCCGGCTCCTGGGGCTTCAGCTCCCGCCGAGGAGTTTTTTTTTAAGCCAGGTAAAAATAATGCTGCCCGCGGCCGCGTTGCCCGGCACCTGCATGTTTTCCAGAATATCAGGGTCGATGCCGAACTCTTCGGCATATTCGGGGTTTTCGGGATTTTCGCCGGTTTCCTCCGTATGTTCCCCCGCAGCCCCGCCCTCCGGGGTCCCGCCGCCCGGATCCTTTGCCCCGGAATCCGCCTCCCGGAAGGCCTTCCCCCGGCCGAAGAGGTTTTCGATCTTTTCCAAAGCCCCTTCCGGGCCTTCAAGGATCCCCAAAGCCATGCGGTGGGGAAGCGCCAGCCGGGCCGCCTCCCTGACATGGAACTCCAGCACCCGGGGGGATTCGGTAAAAGCCGCGAGGGCCGCGGCGGTCTTCATCATGGCGATTTCCGCCCTGTGCCCCGCCGTCCCCGCTTCCGCGGCCGTCTTCACGATAAGGCGGAGCATGGCCTCGCCAGGTACCAGGGCCTTGAGCCTTTCCCGCGCCCTGAGGATCTGCCGCGCCAGAACCGCGTCCTCCCCCGCCCATTGGGCGCGAAACCCCTGCGGATCGCGCTCAAAAGCAAGGCGGCGCTTTAAAATCTCAAGCCGCTCTTCTTCCCCCGCCACGCCGGAAACCCACACGCACAAACCGAAACGGTCAAGGAACTGGGGCCGCAGCTCCCCCTCCTCAGGATTCATCGTGCCCACCAGCATGAAGGACGCCGGATGCGAAAAGGAAAGCCCCTCCCGCTCCACAAGATTGACCCCCGTGGCCGCGGCGTCAAGCAGCATATCCACCAAGTGGTCCTCCAGAAGATTAACCTCGTCGATATACAAAACGCCCCTGTTAGCCGCAGCCAGCAGCCCCGGCTCGAAGCGCCGCCGCCCCGAACCCAGGGCCTCCCCGATATTCAAAGCCCCAGCCAGCCGGTCTTCCGTGGCGTTCAAAGGCAAATCCACAAGCGGCGTAGGAATCTCCACGCTCTCAAGCGCCTCGCCCGCCTCCGCGCGGCGGCGGCAGTCCTCGTGCATCTTCGCCGGATCCCCCGGCGCGCAATGGTACGCGCAGCCCCTGACAACCCTGATGGAAGGCAAAAGTCCCCGCAGGGAGCGCACCGCCGTCGTCTTTCCCGTCCCCTTCTGTCCCCGGATAAGCACGCCGCCTATCGCCGGATCGATGGCATTCAGCACCAACGCGCTCTTCATCAGAAACTGCCCAACAATAGCCGAAAAAGGAAAATCCCCGCCGCCCATCATCCCATGCTAATGCTTTGCGCGGCTTTGGGCAAGGGGGAGGGGAAAATCAGGAATTTGGGCGCCTCCCCCGCGCCTGGCGGCGCGGGGGCCGGGCTTTCCGCTGCAATTCCTCAGCCCCTGCGGGGCTTGCGGGATTTCCGCTGCAATCCCTGGCGCGGCCCAAGGGGTTTTGATTGTGGCGCCACGGTCCGCAGGCTGCAAACAGGGCGGCAAAGAACGGCTTTTTCACAGCACCCGGCGCCACTGCCTAAAAGAAAGTTTTACCACGGACTACACGGACGGGAAGAAAACCACGAACGGCACGAACACCACGAACAAAAAACAGTGGCTGGCAGTCTCTGCGCTACTTACCGTAAGGAGTGGAAAAAACAATAAAACCTGGATTAGAGGGTGCCTTTCTAGCATAACCGCGATTAGTCGATGTTTCGCTATAAACCCGTTTAAGCAAACGTGGATTTAATGCAAGCAAAAGATTTTGATATGTCTCAAACACTAATTGAGCAAACCCTCCTTTTGTTTGGCGAGACTCTTCCGCAGCCACCTCGCAACGCACGGCTATTTCTAATACTGGAATATATTTTTTGTTAGGATCGGAGACCGTTTTTGTTTCCAGTTCATTCTTTCCAAAAAATCCTTCATAACTCAAAACATACTGATTTTGGGCATTGCGTGTTAATACGGCTCCATACGAACTTCCCGCTGTCTTTGTTCTGTCTATTAAAAATTCTATTTTGTTAAACTGCGCGTCAACTTCTTCGGCAATGAACGCGCCGATGCCCTGCCGGTAATAACTCTCTATCTCCGCTCTGGACACGCCGTTTTTGCCGG
>JAISXE010000331.1 GCA_031270615.1 Spirochaetia bacterium | reverse complement strand
CTCCAATCTTTTGGCTGCGCCAAAAGGATTTCCGCTTCTATCCCTTGTGCCCCACGGGCTTTTTGCGCTTCGCGCAATCTAATTCTATATAGCGAGGGTAAACGCCGATGCCCTGGGGGAAGAGAACCATGTATTGACTTGCCAAAAGCACTGGAGTAGAGTATAGATAGTAGGGTGAAGTATAGCATAAATAAGGGTTTTATGCTTTACTGGAATATGCCGATGTTAGTGGTATCTAGCCAGTTTCAGGAGAAAATATGTCTATCATAAACGATAAAGAAAACGGTTCAAAAGGTTCCAATATACCGGCGGAAGACCTTGAACAGTACGGCGTCTGGGTTAAAGCGGGACCTGAAACTGTAAGGGAACGATCCTCCGCGAAGGACGATTTCGAGCTGTCGGATGTTTCCGACGCGGGCACGGAGATTACCGAGGAGGAGGAGGCCCTGCTCGGTTCGCTGGAGGAAAACTCCCGGCAGAAAGATGCCTCGGGGGAAGAGTCGCTGGACGACATTTTTTCCTACGGGCCTGCCTCCAAAACCGATGAGGACGATTTTTCGTTTGACGGGCCCGCCGCCAAGAGCGACGGGGACGATTTCTCCTTTCCCGATATCGAGGATATCCAGGGCGAGGGCGAGGCCACGCTGGATGCCGAGGCGGGGGGGGACAAAACGGCCGCCGGGGAGGACCTGTTCCTGCCGGAAGAGGAGGCCCTTGATGCGGGCGCTGCCGGGGAAAACGGGGACGAAAAGATAGAGCTTGATTTCGATCTTGACACGTCTGACGCGCCGCCGGAGGATTCCCTGGCGGGCGCGGAGGGGTTCAACGATATTGCGGCGGTCGAAAAAGAAATGACGGAGGCCGAACCCCTGCCTGAGCCTTCGGCGGAGCCCGATCTTTCGGATGAGGCCGGGTTTTCGATTGATTCGGCAGAACCCGGTACTGAGGCGGAGCCTGAACCCGAGCTTTCGATTGAATTCGAGCCTTCGCTTGATTTTGAATCTGTCGGGCCTGGGCCTGAACCAGAGGTTCCAGTTGCCGGCGAAATGCCTGAAAGCACGCTGCCGGACGAGGGGCCGGAACCTGCTGCCGAAGAAGAGGCGGCGGCGGAAGAGCCTGAGGTCTTTGCCGGAAACGAAGAAAAAAAAGCGGCGGAAGGAAAACCCGCTGCCGCGCCTTCGCAGGCGCAGTCCGTAGAAGCAAACATCCTTTCCAAAATCGTGGTGGAGCTGGCGAGCATCAAGTCCGAGCTTTCCGAGTTGAAAAAAGAGCTCGCGAGCCTCCGTGTCGCCGGTTCGGCGGAACCTGCCGCCGCGGAAAGCCACAAGGCTTCTGCGGGCGCGGACAGCGGTTTCTTTGCCGTCGACGAGGACGAGGACGAGACCATCGCCCTTACCGGGGACGAGCTTGACAATATTCTCTCAACGGCGGACATAACCGAGGAGACCGGCGAATCCGATGTCCCCGACGACATTCTTAACTTCAACGCCGAGATCCACCGCGCGGACCAGCAGCCGGAGGCAGAGGCTTCCGATAAAGATCTTGATTTTGCGGAAACCGGGGCCGCCGCAAAGACCCCAGAGGCGCAGGAGGATGCCGCGCCCGGCGACGCCGGGGAAGTCCTTTTGGACGAGGGGGAGGATTTCGCTGCCGGGGATATGGAAATCTCCATTGAGGAGCCGGAACCTGACGCGGCTGTTCCGGGCCAGGAACTGGATTTTGGGGATATAATGCCGGAGGATGGCCAGGAAATCGAAATCGACATGGCGGATTCCGGGAGCGGGGACCAGCCTGAGAGTTTCGAGAGAGCCACGGACATCGCATCCGCCGAGGATACGCCGGCTGTGACGGAAACCATACCGCTGACGACTCCCGAGGAACAGGCGATTATCGAGGAATACAACAGGGAACTGGACAACTTCGGTTCCTCGGACCTGCGGCCGGAGGAGGAAATCACCGAGACCCTGGCCGACGAGGAGGCGGAGATTCCGGCGGGCGAGGAAGAGGCGGAGATCGAATTCGACCTTGATTCCTTGCAGCAGGAAACCGAGGAGGCGCCGCAGGAAACGGAGATCCATGAAGAGGAGGCCGCCCCGGAGGCTTTTGAGGAGGGTCTTCCCGAAATCGAGGTGCCGGCCGCCGGGGAGGAGGTCCCCGAAGCGCCGCCCCAGGACGCGGTGGTTGACGGCGTGCAGATTTCCGGCCCCATCCGCGAGGAGATCCGCTCCGTGTTGAAATATATGGACCAGCTTCTTGAATCCCTGCCCGAAGACAAAATCCAGGAATTCGCGCATTCCGAGCATTTCGATATATACCGCAGGCTTTTTGAAGAGCTGGAACTGGAGTAGGCCATGGGATTGTTGAAACGATTGTTGCAGGAACGCGGCGAGGGCGGGCTTTTAAAGCGGGCGCTTACGCTGAAAAACTACGAGCTTGAGGCGGACGGCGGGGAAGTAAAAAAAAAAGCGCCGGGGCCGCCGACCCGGAAACCCTCCCCAATCCCGAAAAAGAGATAGAACATCTCTTGCGGGATATGGGCGCGCTGAAAACCGGCTTTGAGTATCCCGCAGATCTTTTTTCCGTTTTGAAAAAACATCTTGCCCTGAAAAAAAGCGCCCTGCTTTTGCCTGAGAACGGGACGGATGTTTTTGTCCCCTGGTCCATTACCGGCTTCGACAAAACAACCCAGCGCCGCATGAGGATCGCGCCTGACCTTGTTTACAACGCGCTGCGCTACGGCGAGTCAAAAATCATCCTGACAAACCTGAAGGAAATGGAAGGCCTGGCCCCCTGTTTTTCAAGCAGGGAAGCGGCGCTCGCGGAATGCCTCCTTCTGTGCTTTTTTACTTTTGAGGAAAAAGTGACCGGGGTCCTCATCGTCGCCGATTCGCCGTACCTGCTTTTGGGCGCTTCGGTCCTTCGCCTGTTCTTCGCGGTGGTCACGGCCCTCGCCTCCCCTGTCCTGGCGCGCTCGCGCGGAGCGCGCCTGCGCAAACGGCGCGACCACGGGCTTCTGAGGAAGGACCGCTTCCTGGCTGCCCTGAAAAAACACGCGGAGGACCTGCCGGAAGGCTCCGCCCTCACCCTGTTTACCCTTGACGTGAAGGCCCTGGTAAAGCAAATCCTCGAATCAAATCCCGACATCGACAGCTACCGGGTGCTTCAGGATATCAGCTCCGTCATCGAGACCCTGCTCGCGGGCTGCCCGGTTTTCGTTTCCTCCGCGAAAAAGAAAGTCCTTGCCGCGACACAGGCGGGGAAATACGATTCGGCGCTTTTCATCCACCAGGTATCGCTGCGGCTCCGCAAACTTTTTCAAACCGCCGGGGGCGGGAAAAAACCCGGCGCGGACCTGCGGGAAGACGGCATAGTAATTACGGAAAACTCCCTGCCGGGCGGGGAAATTCCCGACGACGTGATTGCCCGTTTTCTTTGATGATGTTCGTGTTTGATGGAAAAAATTCTTTTAGCGAAAAACGGCCTTCCCACGGCCCTGTGCGGGCAGCGGTATCTGCACTCCGCCTACGATCCTGAAAAAGAGGCGGCCAGGTTTTCCCTTTCAGCGGGGCCGTTTTCCCCGGGCGGCGTAGTCCTCCTTCTGGGGGAGGCCCTCGGCTATCTGGCGCGGCGGCTTCGAAGGGACAATCCAGGGACACGGTTTTTTCCGGCGTACTGCTCCGCGTATTTTTACGAAAACCGGATAGAGGGCGCGGGGGAAGAGGGCTTGTCCTGGCGGCCGGGAACGCCGGAAAGTTTTTCCGCTTTTTTGCGGAAACAGATACCCGAAACGGATTTTCCCGCCCTGCGGGTTCTTGAATGGGAAGCGGCGGCGCGGGCGTTTCCTTCGCTTATGGGGCATCTGAAAGAAGACCTGTCCCGCTTCGCCCGCCAGGTAAACGGCTCGCTTCTGACCACGGCGGTTTTCGGGAAAAAATGGATTACCAACAGCATCCGCAATTATCTGGCGATTGGGCAGGCCGTAACCTTTGCGGAGATTTCCGGCCCCCTGCTGGTAGCGGCTTCCGGTCCGGGGCTGGCGTCGGCGCTTCCTTTTTTGGAGCGCAGGCGAAGGGCTTTTACCCTTTTCGCCCTGCCCTCGGCCGCCGCTTTTTTGCAGAGGCGCGGGATATATCCCGACGGCCTTATTGTGACGGACGCCGGATTCTACACGGGGCTGCATTTCGGCGGGCTTATCAAGCGGGAAAAAGCCGATAGCCCGCTGCTGTGTATGCCCCTGATTTCGTACAGCGGCTTGCACGGCGCGGCCTTTCCCGTTTGCCTTTTCCAGCAGGGCACGCCGCCGGAAAAGGCCCTTCTTTCGGAAACCTGCCCGCTGCCCGCCCACATACCTTCAAACGGGACTGTCGCGGGAACGGCGGTGCAGGCGGCGCTTTCCCTGGGGGCGGGGCCGGTGATTCTGGCGGGCATGGACATGGCAGCCCGCGGCATAGAGGAGCACGCGCGGCCCAACGCTTTTGACGAGTATTACGCGGCACGCGGCCGCCGCCTTGAGCCTGAGGAAAGCGGCCGGGCCAAGAGGGTTTTTACCCTGTACCCGGACAGGCTTGGGGGCGCGTGGCGGACTTCCCCCG
>JAISXE010000243.1 GCA_031270615.1 Spirochaetia bacterium | reverse complement strand
CCCGCGCCCGCAAGGCTGCCCCTGCCCTCCAGGGCATAGACGCCGAAAAAAACCTCCTGCGGGGCGATTTCTGCCTCCTTTTGTACTTCTACCAGGTCAAGCCGGAAAAAGGGGGTTGTTTCATAACCCAGGAGGGTTGTGATGCTGCCGGAGGCATCGCGGCTCAGGGGCCTCGGCGCTATAAACCAGCGGCGGCGGGTCTCTTCTTGTGTAAAGGCCGCGTACTCAAAACAGTCGAACATGCGCTCAAAGCCCAGGCCCTGGTGGCACATGAAGTCGTCCACCTGGAAACCGGAAGGGGTTGTGCGCTCTACGCGGATGGTGTAATCCGTGGGTTCCTGTATCTCCACCAGGAAACACCCCGCGCCTATCGCGTGGGGAACGCCCCCCTCAAGGAGGATCGTTTCGCCGGGATACACGTCAAAGCGGTGCAGGCAGTCCAGCATGGCGGGTATGTCCTGCCGCTCAAAAAGCTCCCTCCAGCGCGCGCGGCTCACGCCGGGCTTAAACCCAAGATACACGCAGGGGGAGGAGCCGTTTATTTCCCTGCCGCCCAGGATATGCCAGCATTCCGTTTTCCCGTAGGGGGACCCAAAGAGTTCCCTGGCCTTCGCGCGGGTGGGATGAACCTGCACGGTAAGCCGCTCGGAGGAGTCGATCAGTTTGACCAGGACCCCTGCGGAGGGGCCGTGTTTTTCCGCGTGGGCCTTGCCCAGCATTTCGGCGGGATGCGCCTCGACCAGGGATTTCAGGGTAACGGAAGGCTCGTCCGCCAGACGGCTTAAACCTTCCACGATATTTTCCCTGCCGGCGTTGCGCGCGGATACCAGGGACATGATCCATTCTTCGGGGAAGCGCCCATCCCCGCCATCGGGTTTGCCGTGCAGCCTGTCCAGCAGTTTGCCGCCCAGATAGGTCCGCCAGGCCCGCTCGGATGTCAATTTCAGGGGGCGCACGATAGTGTTATCCATACGCTGCCGCCCGGGACGCCACACACAAAACCCCTTGGGCGCGCCACGGATTGAAGCGGAAATCCTTTTGGCCCCGGGGGCCAAAAGATTGGAGCGGAAAGCCGGGTTTTTTGCGCAGCAAAAAAGGCGCACTGAAAAACCAATCGCATCCGCTACCGCCGGTGTGTCCCGTCGAAGCTGCGCGTGCTGCCGGTTTCCTTGTGAACCTCGTCCAGATACGCAAGTCCTTCTTCGCCGCCTATAAAATCTATCCACAAATAATGGGCGCAGTGGTTTGCCGTTACGCGCACTCCGTGATCGCAGCCCAGGGGAATATGCACAAGCGTGTCGCCTTTCATGGGATACACAAGATCGTCCAGGAGCAAATCCATATCGTTTTCGGGGAATGAAAAAAAGAATTGGTCCAGGAGGGGATGCTCGTGTTTGCCGATAAGGTCCTCGCCGTAGGTTTCCACGCTGCCCATGGCAAAGCGGGGCAGCACGCGGTGGGGGATGATGGCGCGGCTTATGGTTTTTTCGCTCTTGAAAGGATCGCGGTATTGTACGGCATCCGCATAGCGGATGGTAAGGGGAAAAGCCGTCCCGCCGCCGGCGATTTGTTTCCAGTCGGCAGCGCCCAGCAGCCACTGGATTTCCAGAAGATGGGAATCCCTGCGGGCGGCGGCATCCACGGCGTTTTTGGGGCTGCCGACAAACACGGCTTTTTCATTGTAGGCCGCGGCGGTTCCCCCGGAGGAAAACCCCGCCTCGCCGCCGCACAGGAAAAGGATGCGCAGGAACGCCGCATCCGCGGGAAAGTGAATACCGTCCCCTGCGGGAATCGTATGGTTGAATACCGAGGCGCCCGGGATTTCACCTGCAAGCATGGGCACGGATATGCGGGTATTCACCTTCCTGTCTAGTTTCATCATTGCAACATCATCGAATTTCATTATGCTACACTCCCTTCGGAGACTTCTCCGTTCACGGCAAGCACACGATCCACCACGAGCTGCCGGAACTCCGGCGAGAGCATGGCAAAGTATGCCGTAAAACCTGTTACGCGCACCACAAGGTCGGGATACTTTGAAGGATCCTTGTGCGCCTCCAGGATTTTGTTTTTGTCAATTATATTGATGTTGAGGAGGGTATTGCCCGTTTCCAGAATGGTGCGGATCATGTGTACCATTTTTTGCACGCCTTCCGGGCTTGCGGCAATGCCGGGGTCAACTTCCAACTGCACGGGCGCCGTATTCCCGTAGGAAGGCTGCACGCCGGCGATGGAATTGGCAAGCGCGGTAACGGCCCCGTCCTTGCGGAAGCCGGATGTCGGGTTTGCCCCGTGGTTGATGGCCTCGCCGCTGCGTCTTCCGTTGGGCGTGGCGCGGACATTCATCCCGAACTCAAGGGTGTTTGCCCAGGAAAACCAGCCGGGAATAAAGTTAAGCCCGGGGTACTCCCCGCACTGCGCGCGCACAAGACCGGTAAACAGCCGGTTCACGCGCAGCGCCCATTCGTCCGCGAGGCTGCCGCCGCCGCAGTACCTCTGGCTGTGCAGCATCATCTGCCGGATGTATTCGCCGTCAATATCCTGATAATTTGATTCCAACTGGCGGGTAATATCCTTAAAACTTATTTTCTTTTCCATTTCCACGCGCTGCTGCAGGGCGGCAAAGGAATCGGCGACAGTCGCGATGCCCGCCCCGTCAATGCACATATTAAAGTACATGGCCGACTTTGTGACATCCAGGCCCTTTTCCACCGGCCCCCGGCTCAAGAGGTTGCAGATAAGCTCCGGTTCATTGCGGTCCTGCCAGGCAAGATGGAACTCAATGCCTGCGGCGGTGGTAGCGACCGCGGCGGCAAGATGGCGCGCGAAGTGTTTCCACAGAAGGTCCGTCGAGGCGGAGGCCGCTTCCGTGTCCATCATTTCAAAATACGCGACCTCAAAGACCTTCGCCGTGTTTATTTTCACAAGATCGTTCAGCGTGTATTCCATGCCCGGTATGCTCATCCAGTGGCAGCCCGCGGCAAGACGCCCCCGCGCAAGCTCTTTGGAATACCCGCAGCGCATGAAGCCATCGACAAGGCTGTTGTCGCCGGAGAACCGCGGCCAGCCGTTTTTGTTTTTGAACAAATACCCAACGGAGCGGTAAAAGAAATCCTCGTTTATATTGTCGTGCACGCGGACCGTAAGGTTGCAGGCGATATCTATCCAGTCGGCCGCTTCCAGAATAAGATAGGAAATATGGCTTGCCATGTCCCTGCCTTCGCGGTCCGGCCCCGCGAGCTGGTAGTAGCGCGTATCGTTTAGAAGAAGGCAGGCGATATAGAATTTTGCCGTCTCATCGTCCAGGATGCCCGCCTCCATGTCCCTTTCATAGAAGGGGCGCAAAAGCTCGTCCAGTTGGCCGCCGGAAGGCCCCCGGTTGTACAGGCGCGAAAAAAAGCTGAACCAGCACATCCACTGGATGCATTCCCTCATGGTGCGGGGCTTTCCGCTGCGTATGGCACGGTTTGCCGCGCTCATTTCCCGCAGGTTTTGGGCAAGACAGGGATTGCGTTCCTGGCAGGCAAGCATCTCAAGCTCATCCCCGACCCTGGCAAGAAACGCGATGATCGCCCGGACAACGGCAATTTCGCTTTCGTAAAACTCCGCGTTTTCGGGGGCGGTATTAATCGCCCTGTATTTTTCCAGTTTCTCAAGAATGCCGCCCCAGCCCAATTCAAAGCCTATGCGCAGGTCAGGGGTAAAGTGGCCGTCTCCGCCTATGCCGCAGATAATATTGTAACGGTCAAAGGCTTTCTTTAATTCGGTGTATGGGTAGTCGGGGTTCCATACGGGGCCTTTCCTGCGCGTCAGGAAAAAAAATCCCCGCCCGACAAACGCGTCCAGCGGATCGCAGTACAGGGGATGCGCGGCCAGGAGCCGCGTGTAGTTTGCGGTCCAGCCCCTGTATCCGTAGAACGAGCCGTTTGCGTGCGTCGGCGTGATTTCAAACGAAAAATCTTCCGGCGCGACCACGCGCCCGTAGTCGTCCTCATCCAGGCCGCCTTCCGCATCGATTTTCTCCTGTGTGTGTTCCAGCTTTCGTTTTTTTAAAAGCCGGATGCGTTTGTCCAGGGTAAAAGTTTCATCAGCGGGAAAGCGGTTGATAAACTGTATTTCAGACATACGCGCGCTCCTTTGTTATTCGGATTTTACAGGAATCCCGGATTTTTCGGCAAGGGCCAGAAGCTCCTGCATCCGCCTGCCGGAAAGGGGACGCCCATCCTGAAAGGGGTTTGCTTTTCCCAGGCTTTTGTATTTTGCGGCGCCCAGGGGGTTGAAATTCAGAAGCTCATACGAGCGCAGTCCCGGCAGGCGGCGCAGGAATTCCGCAATGCCCGCGATGTTTTGGTCCGTGTCCGTGACGCCGGGAACAAGAGGCGTGCGCACGATAAAGGGTATCCCAAAGGCGCTTAGCTTTTGGATATTCTCCAGAATAAGATGGTTTTCCATGCCCGTATATTTTTTATGCAGCCCGGCGTCCAGCAGTTTCAGATCGCACATCACAAGTTCGAGTTTTTGCAGAAGCGGCTGCATGAAATCGAAAGGAAACGCCAGATTTGTTTCAACGGCGAGGGGAATGCCTTCTGCCCTACAGGCTTCCGCCAGTTCCAGCGCCAGCGGAAGCTGGCAAAAAACCTCGCCGCCCGAAATGGTTGCCCCGCCGCCGGAACCGGCGTAATAGGCCTTGTCCTGCACGATTTCCCGCATAATGTCTGCGGCGTCCATAACCGTGCCCGAGACGGCCATCGCGCCCGCGTAACAGATATCCGCGCACCTGCCGCAGACAATGCACAGTTTGGGGAAATAGCGGTGTTCGCCTCCTATGCGTTTGTGCGCCTTGGAGGGACACGCGGCAACGCATTTGCAGCACAGGATGCAGTTGTTCGCGTAGTAATGGATTTCGCGGTTCATGCTGATGGTTTCGGGATTATGGCACCA
>JAISXE010000237.1 GCA_031270615.1 Spirochaetia bacterium | reverse complement strand
ATGCTTGCAGCCCCAGAGCGCAACATTTTGGGGGGAACCGCCTTTGGCGGTTCCCCTGCGGGCAACCATGCATCCTGGGAAATCGCGTGATAGTCCCCAGTGTTCTATCGGCTTACAGCAACCTGCCTGAATGCAGGGCGATTGCCCGCAATCGCAGACGCGGTTTATCGGCCTTCCGCGATTCCCCTGGTTGCAGCCCACTGGGCGAAGCCCTGGAAGCACGCAATTTCCGTGCATCCAAGCAAAAATCGCCCGCAAAAATCGCTTCGCAATTCCCACGGGCGCAGAAGGCGCGCAAAGGAATGAAAGATGATCACCCGTGAACAGGAAAGACCCGCCAAAAATGTGTGAGATTGTGCATAGGAAGTCCATTCATTCTTGGGATTAATGATGTTTATCCGGCTCAAATGCTCACTTATCTGAAGCCTTTTGGGATTCCCCCGGGATTTTTCTTCAATTTCAATGTCCGGCACGTTAAAACCGGAGTACGGAGGGTTGTTTTCTCACCATTTCGCCTTCCTTCGTGCGCCCTGGTGTGCCTTTGTGGTTTTTTATCTTCCTGTGGGTTAAGTTTAGCTCGCGGGTGGCGGGTAACGCCGCCCGCGAGCCCTTTGGAAAAAGAGTGGGGGTAGCGGAAAAGCGTTTTTGCGAAGCAAAAACCTTTGGAGCGAGGGGGAGCAGCGTAAAAAAGGCTTAACGGTAGAGCATAATTTGCGTACTCTTTCGCATCAAAGGAGATCCCCCTCTTAACCTGCCTGAGATACCAAAAATTGTGGGTCAAGTTTAGAGCCTGCTCCGGGGTTCTTCGTTGCCCTGACGGCGCCGCGCTATCCCCGTGGGGAGGCCGCGCCGATAAGGCGGAAGGTGACTTCCAGCACCTTCTCGATCTCCATGGGCTTGGCCAGGTGCGCGTCCATACCCGCTTCCACTGCCCTGTCGATATCTTCCTTGAAGGCGTTGGCCGTCAGGGCCACAATCGGCACGCGCTTGGCGTCCGGCCTGTCCAGGGCGCGAATGGCGGCGACGGCCTCATAGCCGTTCATCTTGGGCATCCGCACATCCATGTAAATAATATCATAGGTGTTTTCCGGCGAATCGCCGAACATCTTCAAAGCCTCCTCGCCGTCATCCGCCTCGTCTATGGCCATGCCCGTAAAGTCCAGCAGGGAAATGGCGATCATGCGGTTCACCTGCACATCGTCAACCAGAAGCGCACGCTTCCCCGCGAGGCGGTTTGCGGCATCCCCAGCGTCTATCGATTCTTCTTCCTCTTCGGAACCCTGGGCAAACCACAGCTCGAAACTGAACGTGCTGCCCCTGCCGGGCTCGCTCTGCACGCCGATATCGCCGCCAAAAAGCTGGACAATGCTCTTGCTTATCACCAGCCCCAGGCCCGTGCCGCCGTAGCGCTGTGATATGTGGCTGTCCGCCTGTTTGAAAGGCTGGAAAAGCAGGGGCAGGACCTCGGCCTCGATACCTATCCCCGAATCTTTCACGACAAAACCGAAACAGACGCTTTCTTCCTTTTTTTCTTTCTGAACCACGGCGAACTCGATCCTGCCGCCCTGGGGAGTAAACTTTACCGCGTTCCCCAGAAGATTCAGAAGCACCTGGCGCAGCCGCAGCGCGTCACAGACCACCATGCGGTTTTCCATCGCGAAGCTCGTTTTGAAATCAATGCTTTTGTCCTGGCACCGCGGCAGGATGATTGACTCGACGGTATGGGCCAGTTTCAGCATATCGACGTTTTCCCTGCTCAGTTCTATTTTGTCCGCCTCAATTTTCGAGACATCCAGAATATCGTTCAAAAGGCCCAGAAGATGCTGGGAGGAGGCTTCTATCTGGCGGACATTCGCCTGCACCTCTTTCATGTCGAAGTCCCGCGCGTTCAAGTTTTTCCTGATGATGTTCGTCATGCCGATAATGGCGTTCATGGGCGTGCGGATCTCGTGGCTCATGCGGGCAAGGAACTCCCCCTTGTGCGCGTTGGCGCTGTTTGCCTCGTTCACGGCTTTCTCCAGATTCTCCTGGGCAAGGCGGAGCTCCTGCTCAATGTGCGCCCGCGTGGACACATTCCGCGCGAATCCCAAAAGCCCGAGGGGCTGCTTTTTGTCGTCATAGATGGGGGTCCTCACCACGTCCAGGGTTTCCTCGTGCCCGTCGGAAAACGTGAACTGTTCCTCGGAATAAAACGGGGAGCCGGCCTTATAGGCTTTGGCATCGTTCTCCTGGTGCAGGTAAAACTGGGTAAGGGTAAGAAAGTCTTCCAGTTTCTGCCCCTCGATGTTTTCCGGCTTTTCCCCGAAGAGGGAGGCATAGCGCGGATTGACCGCCAGGTAGGTATTGTTGATATCCTGGTACCACATAAGGTCAGGGGAGAAGGTGAAAATCATATTGAGCAGGCTTCGCTGCTCCGCGACGGTTTTTTGTTCGTCTATGATTTCCGTTATGTCCGCCGTCATAACCGTGTAGCCGATGTGCTTTCCTTCCTTGTCTTTCAGATAGGACGCCGTGCCTCGGATGTACCGTTTTTTATCGGGAATAAACAGAACTTCCGCCGTGCGCCCCTCGTCCAAGGCCTTGATGGGATCAAAGGGGGAGCCTTTCGGGTAGGGGTTTATTTCGTACTGATCTTTTCCCGCCACCTCATCCAGGGATTTCCCCAGAAATTCGAGGCCCTTGTCGTTCATATAGATAATCCTGTAGTCCATGTCGAGAATCGACAGGGGGGATGTGACGCCGGCCACCAGGCTGTCGGCCAGATCGTCAAAAGAATCCGCCAGAACGCCTATCTCGTCCTTAGCCGTGGCGTTGAAACGGAACTGCCGCTCGCCGGCCCGGAAGCGGGAAATGCCGCCGATCAACTGCGTTATGCTTCTCGTAAAAACCGAAGCCATCCAAATGGCAATAAACACCACAAGGATAATCATCACCCCTGCGGCGAGGGAAAGCTTCCTGATGCTGTCCCACAGGTTGGATTCTATGGCGGCCCTGGTCTCCCCGGCGGCCAGGCTCAGGTCTTTGTCGGTATTCGAAATGATTTTGGCAAGAACCGCTTCGGTCTCGCGGGCCGGCCGCTCAAAGTCTTCCAGCCCCGCGCCGATTGCCACAAAACCGAAACCCCGCCTGCTTTTTCCGTAATTGCCCGTGTAGTAGGGGATGGTCGCCGCGGTGGTTGTTTTCCAGATGCCGCTCCACAGAATCTGAAACGATCCCGAACCGCCTTCTTTTGTCAGGTCGAACCAGCCGGTACACTGGGGGGCGTGGTTCAAGTAGCGCCCGTCAAGGCCGACAAGCCCCTCCCTGGTCAGTGCCTCCGCGGGTTTTTTGTTGCGGGACTGCGAGACAAATACCGGATAGTCCTTTATGAAATCGTGGTAGGATTTGCCCGAGGCCTGCCAGTCGCCGTACACCTCCGCCTCCAGCCAGGGAATTTCGGGCAGGCCGGTATCCGGGTTAAAACCGTAAATCGAATGATGCCGAGGGTGGCAGATGCTGCGGCACTGGTAATCCCAGATAAAGGCGTAGTTGCCCTCATAGGCGCTGGGCAGTTCCTGGTAGCGCTCCTTCATGGGCGTTACCCTGTCGGTGAAATTCATCAGGTGGTCGTGGTTCAGCGCAAAGGTGACATAGCCGGAGATTTTCCCGTTTTGCACGACGGGCGTTGCCCAGCGGATAATACCCTCAAAGCGCCTGCCCGTGGGGTTTTCCCTGCCCGCGTAGGCTTCCTTTTCCGGAGCGAAGCCAAGGCCCCGGGCCGCGGCGTTTTCGGGATTATACATGCCGATAAGACGCGAGCGCACATAGGCGCCAATGACATCGGAAACATAAATCTCTCCGGCTTTTAGTTTTTTCAGCTCCGCGAAATACGTTTCCGCCCTGACGTAGGTGTTCCTGCGATCCGCGACGTTTTTCAGCCGTCTGTCCATACGCGGCGAGGTGGTGGCTTTTATTTTCTCGTTGCCCTCAGGATCGATAAAGCTGATCTCAAGATACAGCGGCAGGTCTTCGTATTCAAAAACATCGGGCGCCCGGTTGTGATAGCCCCGCCCGTTTTCGGGATTGGAGGAGGCAACCTGGGTCCGCGGCGCGGGGCTTTTTTCGGGAACCCAGGATTTCCCATCCAAGGCCAGCACCCATTTCCCCGGTTTTATCAGGCGCCCCTTTCTGCCCTGGGCAAAGGCGAGGTAGGCGTTTTCCTCCGGCCTCATGGTGGCGAGGTAGAGGATGTCGTCATCGCGGGCGTAGAGGAAATCCGCCACGTCCCGCGCTATGTCGGTACTCATGCGCTCGATATTATCGACGGCGATGGCGTTCAAAGCCGCCACCGAGTCGTCAACCGAAATTTTCCCCATCCCGGAAAGAACCGAATGCGCCTTCTGTACAATCTCCTGCGTGCGCAGTTCCAAATCCCTGGCCAGATGCCCGGCCTGACGCCACGCTATGAAGGTAAGCATCATCAGCGGAATAACCTTGATAACAATAAAAATGAGAATCAGCTTCATCCTCATGCCGAACCCCAGCCGCCTGAAAAAACGCTCAAGGGAAAGCTCAAGGAAGCCTATGATTTTTTTCACTTGCCTAAACCCATCCAGTCCCGGATTATGACTTTACCCCCATGCGCGAAGCCTGTCAATCCGCAGGGGTTATTGGACGGTAATTCCGAATTTGAGCGCCTATCGCCGCCGGGCCTCCTTTACGGGCAGACGAGGACCACGGACATCACGGAACAAGAGGCCACGGACGACACTGAACAAGAGACCACGGACGGCACGGACAAAAGAGGGGGGATTTTCTCTGCGCCCTACATCTTTTTTCCCCGTCCGTGCCGGTTTGTCCGTCCTGTCCGTGCGGTCAGTGGTTCCGGCTTGCTGCCATACGGCACAGGGCCACCGCTTCAATCTAAACCAAAAACCCGCTCTGCTATTGTCCATCGCGAAAAATTGTGGTAGGAAGGATGCCGCAGGAAAAAGATGCGGAAACTTTTG
>JAISXE010000214.1 GCA_031270615.1 Spirochaetia bacterium | reverse complement strand
GGTTGCAATCAGGAAATCGCGAAAGGCCGATAAACCGCGACCGCGATTGCAGGCAATCGCGCTGCATTCAGGCAGGTTGCCGCATAACCGGGAGAACCCTGTGGGCTATCACGCGATTTTCCAGGATGCATGGGCGAGCAGCAATCCTGTCTCCAGGATTGCGACCAGCCCCGCAATTTCCGCGGGCAATTTTTGCTATGGCAAAAATTGCCCTCCTTGAATAAAGCCCTGTGGCTTGGTATGATGGCTGTATGAACCCGAACAGCAGAGCCTTCCTCCAGCTTCCCCAGGGGCGGGAGGGGTTTTATCTTGAGGAGGCGCTGGAACATGAGGAAACGGTGCAGGCGCTCAAGAGGCTTTTTGTTTCCTGGGGGTATGTGCCGGTGCAGACTCCCGTTTTTGATTTTTACGATATTTACCAGCCTTTTTTGGGGAGGGCCGCCGCGGAAAAGATTTACCGGCTTGTTGACAGGGAGGGGGACCTTCTGATGCTTCGCCCGGATGTGACGCTTTTTCTGGCGAAGCAGCTTGGCCGGCTGGAAAACCGCGATTTGCCTTTGCGCGTTTCCTATGCGGATACCATCCTGCGCCACGAGGACACGGAGGATATTTCCCGTAACGAGTTTTACCAGGTTGGCGCGGAGCTTATCGGCCAGGGCGGGGCTTTTGCGGATCTTGAGGCGCTTATGCTTCTGGTGGGATGCCTGCAAACGGCGGGCCTGGAGGATTACCGCATCCATTTGGGTTCGCGGGAGTTTTTGGGCGCGGTTTTTTCCGGCGCGCGGGAGGCGCTGGCGGGCGAGGCTTCCGCCGCGGTTTCCCTGCGGGACGCCGCGGCCCTGAGGGAGGTTCTTTTCCGTTCGGGCCGCGAGGGGGGGGAGGCCGGTTTTCTGGTAAGGCTTTTTTTGTATATAGGCGATGCCGCGGGCCTTGGGGAGCTTGCGGCGGAGGGGAGGGCGCGCGGATATATAGACCGCGATATGGAGAAAGCCCTGGACTATGTGGGGCTTCTGTGGGGCCAACTAGAGGATCTGGGGGCGGGCGGCCTGTTCCGCCTGGACTTGTCGGAAACGGCGAGCCAGAGCTACTACACGGGCATCGTGTTCCAGGCCTACAAGGAGGGCATAGACTCGGCTTTCGCCTCCGGCGGCAGGTACGACAGGCTGCTTGCCCGTTTCGGTTTTGACGCGCCTTCGGTGGGTTTTTCCCTTATGCTCAGTAAGATCGAAAGCTCCCTGGGCGGCTGCCCGAAACGGGGGGGCGTCGAATCCGCCGGGGGGAGGACCTTCGCGGAGGCGTTTCGCGCCGCCGAGGAGAAACGCAGGTCGGGGGTTCCCGCCATTATAAAAGGAAACCCCCTGTGAGCGCTGTGAGCGGCGAATCCCCCCTCAGCCTGGCCCTTCCCAAGGGGCGGCTTTTTGAGCGGACGCTGGAGCATTTCGCGGAGAGGGGGCTTCGCGTGCCTCCTGCGGGCCGCGAGCTGATAGCCGCCGACGAGCGGGGCATGCTGCGGATTTTCATTGTCAAGAATTCCGACCTGCCAGTGTATGTCAGCCACGGGATCGCGGGCCTGGGCATTTGCGGGAGCGATGTGCTGTACGAGGCGGGCGGCGTTTTTTTCGATCTTCTTGAGTTTTCCTTCGGCGCCACCCGGATGTGCCTTGCCGCGCGCGAGGACCACGAACATGACGCGGCGCCGAGGCGGCTGAAGGTGGCCACGAAATTCCCGGTTTTCACGCGGGACTTTTTCAACAGCCGGGGCATCCCGGTGGAGATCATCAAGCTGCATGGTTCGGTGGAGCTTGCGCCGGTTTTGGGCCTGGCACCCTATATCGTTGACTTGGTGGAGACGGGTTCCACGCTGAAAGCCAACGGCTTGAAGATCGTTGAGGAATTGGAAAATACGAAGGTAAAACTGATTGCCAACCCCGCCTATTATAAGGTACACTACAAAAAGGTGAACGATTTTGTCAGTTTTTTGCGGGGGGCGGACTTGGAGGAGCGCGCATGAACGAAGAACCTATTACTCTTTCGCGTACCACGGCGGAAACCACTGTTTCCCTTTCCTTTGCGCAGCGCGCAAAGGGCCGGGAGGATGTGCTTATTGACACCGGCCTGCCTTTTTTCGACCACATGCTTACGGCTATGGCCTTCCACGGCGGTTTCGCGCTTTCCATCAAGGCCCGGGGCGATATAGCCGTTGATTATCACCATCTGGTGGAGGATACGGGGCTTGTCCTGGGCGATGCCTTCCACAGGCTTCTGGAACAAAACGGGGCGGTCGGGCGTTTCGGCCATGCCGTGATTCCGATGGACGACGCTTTGGCGGAGGCCGTTATCGATGCGGCCGAGCGGCCCTGCCTTGTGTACCAGGCGAGGTTCCCCCAGGAGTCCTGCGGGAATTTCCCTGTGGCGCTTTTTAAGGAATTTTTTTCCGCTTTTGTCCAGAGGTCCCGCATCAACGCGCATCTTCTGTGCCGCTACGGTGACAACAGCCACCACATGGCCGAGGCGCTGTTCAAGGCCTTCGGGAAGGCCCTGAGCGCGGCCTACGCGCCCCGGGGCGGAAACCGGGAAGATATGTCAACGAAAGGAGCGCTGTAGAAGACAAAGCGATGTCCCACGAAGAGGTGTTCAGGAAAATGTCCAAGGCGGGATTCCTTTTCCGCACGAGCGATCAGAATCCCAGTCTTTCCGGCAGGGACAGGGCGGCGCTTGTCCGCCGGGGAAACGAGTTTTTCAACAGCGGGAATTTTGTGGCGGCGAAACGGGTTTACATGACGGCCGGTTACGGCGACGGCCTTATACGGATGGGGGACCATTACCTCAAAAACAAGGAATTTCTGGAAGCCTTTCGGATGTACTGGCTGGGGAAAGAAAAAAAACGAAGCGGCGAGCTTATAGAAAAAATGGTATTTGTTGTCCGGGAATGGTTACATGAAGAGGCACCAAAGGCATAACACAGGCAGGTAAAAAATGACTGATTCGTTAGAGACTCGTGATATTTTTGAAGACAGCCGGGATGCGGAGATGACTCTGCCGGAATATTCCGCGCAGGAAGCCGACAGGGAAGATCAGGGCGCGAAAAACGAGAGGCCGGAAATAGCGGGGTTCTCCCAAAAGGGATACCTCTATTTGAAAGAGAACCAGATTTCCGCCGCCGAGGAGTGTTTCAAGAAAATCCTGGAATTCGATGCCGACAACAATTACGCCCTTGTGGGCATGGGGGATGTGTCCCGCAAGAAGGCCGATTTCGCCGCGGCGATACAATACTACGATGCCTGCCTGAAACACCATCCGGGGAACAACTATGCCCTCTTCGGTCTTGCCGACTGCTACAAGGCTTTCAAAAATTACCACAAGGCCATCGAAATCTGGGAACACTATCTGCGCCACGACAATAAAAACGTGACTGTTTTGACCCGCATCGCCGATATTTACCGGAAGGTGCGGAACCTGCAAAAATCGCGGGCGATTTACCAGCAGGTGCTGGCCATGGAGGAAAACAACCCCTACGCCCTTATCGGCCTGGGCCATCTGCATTACGACTTCAAGGAGTACGACAAGGCCCTGTTTTACTGGGAGCGCATGATAGACGCCTGCGGCCCGGGGGAGATAGACATACGGGTGCTTACCTCCGTGGGAAACTGCCACAGAAAAATGAAGAATTTCCCAAGCGGCATCGATGTTTTCCGAAAAGCCCTGGCAATTGTTCCTGATAATTTTTACGCGCTTTTCGGCATGGCCGACTGTTACCGGGGCATGGAAATGCACGAACAGGCTTTTGAATACTGGAACAAGATTCTTGCCCGCGATCCTTCAAACAAGGTTATCCTGACCCGCGCGGGGGAGGAATGCCGCGCCATGGGCAAATTCGAGGAGGCCCGCACCCTGTACGAAAAAGCCCTCAACATAGAATACGACGCCTACGCGGTGATGGGGCTTGCCCTTATCAACAAGGAGCAGGGAAGATACGCCGAGGCCCTTACTTCCTTGGAGGTTCTTCTTAAAAGCGGTTTTAAAAATTCCCGCATCTATACCGAGATCGCCGACTGCCATACGAGACTTGGGCAGCCCCAAAAGGCCGCGGGTTTTCTGGCCCTGCGCGCGAAGGGCAGGCAGCGCGCGGGCGCGGGATGCGGCCCCGACACATTCCACAAAGCCCCGCGCTGAAGGGACCCATGAGTTTTTCCCTTTACGGCTGCCTTCCAGAGGAAATATCCTCCAGGATCGGCCTTGAAAAAGCCTACCGCGGCCGGCAGATATTTGAAGGCCTGCACAAACGCGGCCTGGACCCCGCTTCCATGACGGACCTGCCCGCATCCCTGCGCGGCAAAATCGCCTCGGAAATTCCCCTGTTCGCGACAGAGGTGGCACAGACGCTTCAGGACCCGGACGGCACGGTAAAGCTGCGCCTCGCCGCCGGGGGAGGGGGGGGCGCGGCCTCTATTGAGTGCGTGCTTTTGCAGACCGACACGGGCCGGAAAACCGCCTGCCTCTCCACCCAGGCCGGCTGCGCGATGGGCTGCGTCTTCTGCAAAACAGGGACGCTTGGGCTGCATCGCAATCTTGACGCGGCGGAGATCGTGGAGCAGTTCCACCACCTGTCCCGCGCCTGGGGCCCTGTCAACAACATCGTCTTTATGGGCATGGGCGAGCCCCTGGAAAACCTGGAGGCCGTGCGGAAAAGCATATCGGTTTTTACCCACCCCCGCGGCCTTGCCATAAGCCCGCGCCGCATGACGGTTTCCACCTGCGGCGTCGTGCCGGGCATCCTGAGCCTCGCCGATGAGGGTCCCGCCCTGGGCATGGCGGTGTCCCTGGTAAGCGCCGATGAACAGAAGCGGAAGGCCCTTATGCCGGTCGCGCTCAGGTGGGGCCTTGAGGAGCTGAAAAGGGCGCTTGTCTACCACCGGGAAAAGACGGGAAAACGCCTGACCGTCGAGATCGTGCTTTTGAAGGGGATAAACGACGGCAGGGAAGACATCCGCAAACTGCGGCACTATCTGGCTGGGCTTGACGCCATCGTCAACCTGATACCCTGGAACCCCGCGCCCGGGCTTGACTTCCGGGAACCGGCGGAGGCGGCTGTCCAGCTTTACTATGAGGAACTCCAGCGCGTGGGCATACCCGCCGTGCGCCGCTACCGCCGCGGCCGGAAGATAGGCGGCGCCTGCGGGCAACTGGGCGGCGGCTGGCAATCGGGCTGATGGCAGACCGGGATGGGCCGC